>JBIOTN010000052.1:0-13624 GCA_044866005.1 Candidatus Rokuibacteriota bacterium
CGGACCTCGAGCGAGAGGTCCCGCACCGCCGCGACGTCGGCGCCGAACCGCTTGCCCAGACCCTTCAGCACCACGTCCGCCACGGCTCAGACCTGGAGGAAGCGCTTGCCCAGGAACCGCTGGCCGATCGCCACGAAGACGAGCGTGATGAGGAGGAGCAGCACGCCGAGGCTGGAGACCGCCTCCCACAGCCCCTCCTCGTAGAGCGTGTAGATCACGACCGAGACCACGCGGGAGCGCGCGGTGAAGAGGAGGATGGAGGAGGAGAGCTCGCGCAGGCTCGGGAGGAAGACGAGGAGCCAGGCCGACACCAGCCCCGCGCCGAGCAGGGGCGCGGTCACGTCCTTCACGGCCACGAGGCGATTCGCCCCCAGGATCCGCGCCGCGTCCTCGAGGTCGGCATGCACCGTGGCCATGGCGGCGTGGCACGCGGTGTACGCGACGGGCAGGTACTTCGTGAGGTAGGCGACGAAGATGATCCAGATCGTGCCGTAGAGGATGATGGGCGGGCGGGCGTATGCGCCGAACAGGCCGATGGAGAGCACGATCCCCGGCACCGCGAGGGGCGCCAGGGCCACGAACCCGAGCAACCGGGCGCCGCGGACGAGGCGGCGATGGGCGACGTACGCGATCCCGGCCATGAGGAGCGTCGCCAGAGTGGCCGTGACCACGGCCAGGACCAGCGTGTTGACGATGGCCGAGCGCGTCGGGTCGTACTCGAAGAGGACGAAGCGGAAGTTCCGCAGCGTGAGGTTCTGCAGGCTCCAGCCGAGTCCCCACGCCTTCGCCAGGGCCGCGCGCATGAGCGCCACGTACGGGAGGACGATGGCGCAGCCCAGGACGACGGCACAGCCGGCCAGCGCCACCCAGCGCCAGGGGCCGAGGACCACGGGCCGGGCGGCGGCCGCGCGCCCGCCGACGGTGGTGAAGCCGCGGCGCCCGAGGAGCCGGCGCTGCGCCCACAGGAGCCCGATCGCGGCCAGGAGGAGCGGCATGGCGTAGGCCGCCGCCACCTCCACCTTGGGCGGGTAATGGAAGAAGGCCCAGATCTGCGTCGTCATCACGTGGAAGCGCGCCGGCAGCGCGAGCATCGCGGGCGCGCCGAACAGCACCAGCGTCTCGAGGAACGCCAGGATGAAGCCGGCCAGGATCGCCGGGACCGCCAGCGGCAGCGTCACGTCGCGCATGACGTGCCATTTGCCCGCGCCGGCGATCCGCGCCGCCTCTTCGAGGTCGGGGGGCGTGGCGGTGAGCGCCGCCCCCGTCAGGATGAACACGGTCGGGAACGTGTAGAGGGCCGTGACGAAGATGAGCCCCGGCATGGAGAAGATGTTGACGAGGGGCGCCTCGGCCCCCGTGAGCGCGCGGTAGAGCACGTTGACGAGCCCCGCGTTGGGACCGGCGAGGATGACCCAGGCGGTGGCGCCGAGGAAGGACGGGGTGACGAAGGCGGCGATGGTGAGGGTGCGGATGACGGCCTTGCCGGGCAGGTCGGTCCGCCCCACGAGCCAGGCCATCGGCGCGCCCACGAGGACGCTCAAGACGCCGACCGCGCTGGCGTAGATGAAGGAGTTCAGGATCGGTCCGCGGTAGAGCGCCCGGCCGAAGGCGGCGACGAAGTTCCCGAGACCCGGGCCGGCCGGCGTGCGGAGGCTGGCGGCGACCAGGACGCTGAGCGGCGCCACGACCAGGACGGCGAGGATCGCGGCGTCGAGCATCCAGACGAGCGGCGTGGGGTCCCACCGTCTCGTCGTCCCGCGTGGCTCGAGCGTGCTCATGGCTCTGGGATCGGCACGGCCATTACACGCCGAAGAGCTCGCGGAACTTTTCCTTGATCTCCTCGTTCCGCTTCAGGATCTCCTCGGGCTCGCTCCGGATCAGCTTGAGGTCCCGGAGCGGCCGCCTGTCCTTCGGGTAGGCGACCTCGTCGTTCGGCACGTAGAGGCCGTCGTTGACCAGGAGCTGCTGCGCCTCCTTCCCGAAGAGATAGTCCGTGAAGACCCGCGCCGCGTTCGGGTGCGGCGCTCGCGCCAGGACCGCGTTCGCCGAGGCGACGAACGGCACGCCCTCCTCGGGGAAGATGGTCTCGATGGGATTCCCTTTCTTGAGCGCGCGGTAGAGGTTGTACTCGCCCGTCACCCCGACCCACGCCTCCCCGCCGGAGACTTTCATGGGCGGGTCCTCGGCGGACTGGACGACCAGCGGGTTGTTCCGGGCGAGCGCCGCGTAGTAGTCCCAGCCGAACACGCCGAGCAGCCCGGTCATCCCGGTCAGGACCACCCCGCTGTACCCGGGATGGGCGTGGGCGAGCTTGCCCTTCCATTTCGGGTCCAGCAGGTCCTTCCATCGCCGGGGCGCCTCGCCTCGGGCGACCTTCTGCGTGTTGATCCCGATGACGTAGGGGGTGCCGCGCAGCACCGCGTAGAACCCGTCGCGGTCCTTGAACTCCGCGCCGAAGCGCTCGGACCCGGCCGGGGCGTACTTCGCCAGCATCCCCTTCGCCTTGAAGTCGAGGAAGTGCGAGATGTCGGAGGTGTGCACCACGTCGGCGATCCACAGGTTGGCCGACGCCTCCTGCATCACCTTCTGGAAGATGCGCTCGGACCCGTCCCGGTTGAGCTCGCAGGTGACGCCGAGCGCCTTCCGGTTGAAGGCCTCGCAGACCGCCTGCGCGACCGACAGACCGAGCGACGAGTACCAGACGACCTTTCCCTCCCGCCGCGCGAGATCCAGCCCGCTCTGCCCGCGCGCCGGCGTGGTCGTCCCGGCCAGCAGGAGCGCGGCCACCGTCAGGGAACCCGTCCGCCAGGTCCATCTCCTGCGCATCCCGTCCCTCCTTGCCTTCGCGTGCGGCGCCGCGCTAGGACGGAGTCTCCCGGATCGCCACGCAGCGCGCCAGGCCGCCGTCCACCTCGACCGCGACGCCGGTGATGTAGCCCGCGACCGGCGACGCCAGAAAGACGACGAGGGGCGCCACCTCCTCCGCGGTGCCGAGCCGGCCGAGCGGAACGTTCTCCCGCCCCAGCAGCCGCGCCGCCTCCTCCACCCCGATCCCGCGCGCCGTCGCAATGGCGGCGATCCGGGATTCCCATCGGTGGTTGCGGATGAGCCCGGGACAGACGGCGTTGACCCGGATGCCGTCCGCCGCCAGCTCGCCCGCGAGACTCTCCGTGAGGTTGATCAACGCCGCCTTGCTCGCGTTCGACGCCACCTGGCCCAGCCGCGGGGTCCGGCCGGAGGCCGCGGCGATGTTCACGACCCGCCCGCCTCCCTGCGCGCGCATGACGGGGACGAGGGCCCGCGTCAGCCGGACCGCGCCGAGCAGGTTCAACTCGACCGACGCGCGCCAGGCATCGTCGTCGACGTCGACGAAGGGCCGCGCCAGCCCGCCGCCGGCGTTGTTGACCAGGACGTCGACGCGCCCGTACCGGCCCACCACCTCGTCGAGCAGCCGCCGGACGTCGTCGGCGCGCGTCACGTCCCCGACGACCGCGGAGGCCTCGCCGCCGGCCTTGGTCGCCGCGGTCACGGCCGCCCGGAGGTCCGCCTCGCCCCGGGCACAGAGGGCCAGGCGTGCCCCCTCGGCCGCGAACGCGACGGCGCAGGCGCGCCCGAGGCCGCGCGACGCCCCGGTGATCAGGACGACCTGCCCGCGGAGCCCGAGGTCCACTATCCCCCGGCGCGAGGCCGCGGCCGCCGGCGGGCGGCGGGGGCCTCAGTAGAGGCGAAGGACCCCATAGACCAGGGCGGCGACCAGGACGGTCCCCACGATCACCGCGAGCGCCGCCACGGCGACCCGCTCGGTGACGGCCGGCGCCCGCTCAGGCACGGCGGGGCGGTCCGGCGACGGCCAGGGCGGGCACGGCCCGGAGGCGCTGGAGGGCCACGCCGACCAGGATGAGCGCGGCCCCCAGGACGTCCGTCAGGAGTCCCGGGTCGATCAACAGGATCGCCGCGGCGCCGAAGATGGCCCGCTCGAGCCAGGTGGCGGCTCGGAGGAGCTGGCCCTCGAGCGCCGCCGCGAGCACGACGGCGCCGATGGTCCCGGTCACCCCGGCGCGCACGATGTCGAGCGGATCGCCCGCCCAGAGGAGCGAGGGCGAGTAGACGAAGAAGAAGGGGACGATGAAGCCCGCGGCGGCGAACTTCACCGCCTGCCAGCCCGCGCCCCACAGGCTGCAGCGGCTGATCGAGGCGGCGGCATACACGGCCAGCGCGACGGGCGGCGTCACCGCCGACAGGCAGGCGAAGTAGAACGCGAACATGTGGGCCGCCAGCGGCTCGACGCCGAGCTTGACGAGGGCCGGGATCAGGAGCGCGGCCTGCATGATGTAGGCCGGCGTGGTCGGCATCCCCATCCCGAGGACGATCCCGGCGAGCATGGTGATGACGAGGGCCGGGATCAGGAAGCCGCCGGCGAAGGAGATGAGGAAGCTCGTGAAGCGGAGGGCGAGCCCCGTCTGGAGGACGATGCCGATCACGATGCCGGCGCACGCGGTCGCCATGGCGACCGGCACGGTGGCCTCGGCCGCCTCCCGGAGCGCCGTCACGCCTTTCCGGAGGCCGATGGCCGTCTCCGGCCTCAGCCACGAGAGGAGGATCACGGCCGCGGTGGACACGATCGCGGCGTAGGTCGCCGTGAACCCCTGGAGGAGCAGCACCAGGATGACCAGGACGGGGATCAGGAGGTGGCCCTGCCGCCACACCGTCTGCCAGAGGCTGGGCAGCTCGTCGCGCGGGATGCCGCGAAGCCCGGTGCGCACGGCGTTCAGGTGGATCGCCGCGAACAGCGCCACGTAGTAGAGGATCGCGGGAATCGCCGCCGCGAGCATGATGCGGGAGTAGGGGACTCCCAGGAACTCGGCCATGACGAACGAGGCCGCCCCCATCACGGGCGGCATGATCTGCCCGCCGGTGGAGGCCACGGCCTCGATGGCGGCCGCCGCCTCGGGCTTGAAGCCGGTGCGCTTCATCATGGGGATGGTCAGCCACCCGTCCACCATGACGTTCGCCACCGCCGAGCCCGAGATGGTCCCGAAGAGGCTCGACGAGACGACCGACACCTTCCCCGGCCCGCCGCGGGAGCCGCCGGCCACGGCGTTGGCGAAGTTCATGAAGAACTGCCCCGCGCCGGACTTCTCGAGGAACGCGCCGAAGATGATGAACAGGATCACGTACGAGCCGGCCACGCCGAGCGGGATGCCGAAGATCCCCTCGGTCGTGAAGTACGTCTGGTCGAGCAGGATCTCGACGGTCAGCCCCCGGTGGCGGAGAAAGCCCGGGAGCCAGTCGCCCAGAAGCCCGTAGGCCACGAAGCAGACCGTGATCACCGGCAGCGCGGCCCCGATCGTCCGGCGGGTCGCCTCCAGGACGAGCAGCGTGGCCAGCGCGGCGACCACCGTGTCCGCGACGCTCAGCGGGTGCGCCGTGGGGTAGCGGCTCGTGATGTAGTCGTAGTAGAGGAAGGTGTAGCCGACGGCGACGAGCGAGGCCGCGGCGAGCGCCAGGTCGGGCCAGGGCACGCGCGTCGTCGCGGCGCGCGGGCGGGCGGGGAAGAGCAGGAAGGCCAGCACGAGGCTGAAGAGCAGCGTCAGCGCGCGGAGGACCTGGCTGTCGGGCGGGAGCGACGTGAGGCGCGCGTAGAGGTGGTAGACCGACATGGCGATCGCGAGGATCGCCACGAGGAGGCCCGCGACGCCGCCGAGCCTCCTCATCGGGGCCGCAGGGGACGGGTCCGGCCTGCGCGACGGCCGGCGGCGGGGCCCGGCTCCGGGCCCGCCGCCGTGCTCTGGCGATCCCTCACTTCAGGAGGCCGATCTCCCGGTAGTACTTCGTGGCCCCGGGATGGTAGGGCAGGCCGTAGTCGTGACCCATCTCCTGGGGCGTGATGCCCTTCATGGCGGCGAAGACCGCGCCATACTGCTCCCGTCCCTCGACCATCGCCTTCGTGACCCGGTAGATGACGTCCTCGGGGGTCTTGGACGAGGCGATCAGGATGGTCGGCGACTGGAAGGTCACGATCTCTTCGTCGATCCCCTGCTCCTTGTAGGTCCCCGCGGGGATGACGTGGCGCGCAAATCCCGGATTGAGCTGCTGCATCTTCTTGATGACGTCCTCGGGCACCGGGAGGACCCGGATCCGGACCGCGGAGCCGAGATCGCGGACGAAGGTCGCCGGCACCGTCGTGAACCAGCCCATCGCGATCGCCTGCCGGTTCTTGATCAGCTCGGCGTTCTCCGTGATCGAGCCGTAGGAGACCGAGAGATCGGTGGGCTTGAGCCCGTAGAGGGCCAGCAGGTTCACCCAGCCGTCGGAGAGGCTGGTGTTGCCGCGGGGAGGCAGGGCGACGGACTTCCCCTTGAGCTGCGCGATCGTCCGGACGTCGGCGTCGGCCGTCACCACGAGCTGCCAGACGTTCGGATACATGGTCGCGACGTAGAGGGGCTTGTCGGTCTGCTTGCCCTGCCACTGCCCCTTCCCCGTCCGAGCGTCGGACAGGACGGTGGTCATCGACCACCCGAGGTCCGCCTTGTCGCCGCGGATCTTCTCCATGTTGACGAGCGCCGCGCCCGGCTCGACCTGGACGTCTAGGTCGGGGAACCGCTTCTTGACGATGTCCGCCGTCGTGGCCGCCAGCGGGATCCAGGAGCCGCCGGTCGGCCCGGAGGAGAACACGAGAGAGAGCTTCGTCTGGGCGCCGGCCGGGCCGGCGCCGCCCGCCAGCGCGATGACGAGGGTCAGGGCGGAGAGCCACGGCCAATCGCGTCCCCGCGTGCTCATCTGGTGGTCCTCCTCTGGGAAGGGGGATTCGGTGGCGGAGTGCCCGCATTGTAGCGCGCCAGGGACGACGCGAAAAGCCACTCCCGGGCCGCCAGGCGCGCGTCGGTCACCCGCGCGTCGCGTCGGCCTCGAGGAGCTGCCGGGCATAGGCCGGCGCGCGCCCGGCCTCGTCGTGCTTGAGATACGCGTAGACGTCGAGGCCGGAGGCGACCCAGGCCGCGCACCGCGCGCGCCACGCCGCGAGCGCGTCGGCGTCGTAGGCCTCGCGCCGCAGCCGGAGATAGACGAAGTCCGCCGTCACGGCCTCGGGCGCGGGCGCCTCGTCGGTCTCGGCGAGGCAGAGCGCGACGCGATGCCGGCGGAGGAGCGCGAGGGCCTCCTCGGTCAGCCAGGAGGGATGGCGGACCTCGAGGGCGAAGCGGAAGGGGGGCGGCGCGAGCTGGAAGAAGGCGTCCAGCGCCGGGAGGTCGGCGCGGAAGGACGGTGGCAGCTGGACGAGCAGCGGGCCGAGCTGGCCGCGCCCGGCCAGCACGGAGACCGGTTCGAGGAAGCGCCCCAGCAGCTCGTCGGCGTCGCGGAGCTTCCGGACGTGCGTGATCTTCTGGTTGAGCTTCAAGGCGAACTGGAAGCCGGGGACGACCCCCTCCGCCCACTCTCGGAGCGTCCGCTCGGACGGCATGCGGTAGAAGGTGTAGTTGATCTCCACCGTCCGGAAGCGCTCGCTGTAGTAGCCGAGCATCTGTCGCGCGGGCAGCCGCTCCGGATAGAAGGGACCCTTCCAGGCGGAATAGGCGTAGCCGGAGGTGCCCACGCGCAGCTCGGCCATCGCTCTTTGCTATCATGGAAGCCGCCTCGGGAGCCGACTTTCTTCCCGCGGGACGCAGGAGCCGACACCCGTGACCATCCGCGACGCGGTGCTCGCCGACGCGCCGGCCATCTGCCGGATCTACAACCAGGGGATCCAGGACCGCGTCGCCACGCTCGAGACCGAGGAGCGCACGCCCGAGGAGCGGGCCGCCTGGCTCGCGGCGCGCGGGCCGCGGCACCCGGTCCTCGTGGCGGAGGCCGAGGGCGAGGTGATCGGCTGGGGCAGCTTGAATGCCTTCAACCCGCGCCACGCCTACGACCACGTCGCCGACTTCTCCCTCTACGTGGACCGCGCCTGGCGGGGGCGCGGCGTGGGCCGCCGGCTCCTTCAGGCCTTGATCGCCCGGGCCCGGGCGCTCGCCTACCACAAGCTCGTCCTCTCGGGCTTCCCGTGGAACGAGGCGGGCATGGCCGCGTACCGGCGCGCCGGGTTCCGGGAGGTCGGGATCTACCGGGAGCAGGGCCTGCTGGACGGCAAGTGGGTGGACACGATCGTGATGGAGAAGATTCTCGACGGCCCCCACGCCCACTGAGGGTCACGACGGTCGGACGCCCTCCGCCCAGGGCGCGCCGAACCAGAAGGCCGCGTCGGGCCGGACGGCCAACCCCGGAGGGCCGCGATCGCGTCGTCGGGCGCGGTCCCGTGGACGTACTCCGACGGGCGCTGACCGGACCTATCGACCGGCACTGGGGCTTCCCTGCCGGCGCACGGCGCTACGGCATGAGGATGGCTTTGACGTAGTCCTTCGGCTGGGTGAGGAGCTCGCGGAAGACGCGCGCCCCCTCCGTGAGCGGGAAGGGGCACACCCACTGCCGGGCGTCGATGCGCCCGTGGGCGAGGAGGCCGATGGCCTTGCGCAGATCGGCGGGCGCGACGGCGTAGGAGCCGCGGATCCGCCGTTCGCCGAGGACGACGGCGTGGCCCGAGAGCGAGGTCTCGTCGGCGTGCAGCCCGATCCACACCACCTCGCCGCCCGGTCGGACGATCTCGGCGGCGGCGGCGCGGGTCTCCGACGTCCCGGCCGCGTCCACGACCACGTCGGCGCCCTTCCCCCGGGTGAACTCCCGGATGGCGTCGGCGAGCGGCGTCGCGCGCGGGTTCACGACGGGCTCGGCGCCGAGCCGGTGGGCCACCTCGAGGCGGGCCGTGTTCGTGTCCACGGCGACCAGCCGGAAGGCCCCGACCGTGCGCGCGACCTGGAGGCAGAGGAGCCCGATCGTGCCCGCTCCGATGACCACCACCGTCTCGGGCAGTCGTTCCTCGATCAGCGAGAAGACGTGGACCGCGTTGGCCAGCGGCTCGACCAGCGCGCCCTCGAGCGGCGACACCTTCTCGGGCAGGGGGAAGACGGTGGAGGCGGGCACCAGCGCCAGCTCGGCCCAGCCGCCGGGCCGTTTCATGCCGAAGACTTCTCGCCGCGGGCAGAGGTGGGGCCGGCCTTCCAGGCAGCTCTCGCAGGCCCCGCAACTGATGAGCGAGTTCAACGCCACGCGCTCGCCCGGCTGGATCCCCGAGACCCCCGGGCCGACCGCCGCGACCTCGCCACAGAACTCGTGACCCATGACGAGGGGCGGCGGGCGTCGCGGGCTCCGCGTGGCGAAGGCCTCGAGCTCGGAGCCGCAGATGCCGGCCGCGGCGACCCGCACCAGCACCTCTCCGCGGGCGGGAGCGGACGGCTCGGGCACGTCGCGGACCTCGATCACGTCGTGGGCCGGGTAGACCAGCGCCTTCACGGCTGGCAGCCTACCACGGTCGGACGCCGCCGCGGGTGGCGCCGGCGAGCCGCGTGGAGGAGGTCAGCGGGAAGATCCGGGGCCCGGCTGATGGACTAGGCTCTGACGAGACCCTCGCGGATGGCGTACCTGACCAGCTGCGCCGCGTTCCCCAGCTCGAGCTTGCGGAAGATGTTCTGCCGGTGCGTCTCCACCGTTTTGAGGCTGGTCCCCAGCTTCTCCGCGATCTCCTTCGAGGTCATTCCTTCCGCGATGTGCCGGATGATCTCGAGCTCGCGTGGCGTCACGCGGCTGCCGCGCTCGCGCCCCCGCCCGCCGCGCCGGTCGCCCCCGGGCTCGTAGACGGCGAGGACCCGCCAGAGGGTGTAGTGCTGGATCCGGAGAAGCGCGAGCAGCGTCTGCCCGAGGGTGGGACTGACCCGCAGGAGGCTCAGAAGGACGTGGGCGACGCTCTCCTGATGCGCCTCGAGGAAGGCCAGCAGCCGCTCCGGCCCCAGCCGGTCGTGCGCGAACTCGAGCGCGACTTCCTCGATGGTGCTCGTGTAGCCGCGGAAGTCCCGCCGGGCCAGGGCGCGGTGCAGCCGCTCGAGGACGCGCGGGGCCAGATCCACCTCCCGCGGCGTCCAGTCGCGACCCACCAGGTCGCGGTAGCGAGTGCGCCAGTGGCGGGACACGGCGTCGCGGTGCCGCTCGAGGCGGGTGAACGCCGCCGCCACCGCGTGTTGTGCTGGACCGGGCAGCGACAGCCCGGGCGGGACGCCGGTCCCGCGGTCACTCCCGAGGTCTCGCGCAGTCGGACTTCGCTCCGCAATCGCCCTTGCCATATGATCCACATTCCCGCCCCCTGCGCTTTCTCGCCGCTTCAGAACGGGAACAGTGCTCCTTTCTCGTCGAAGGCGAGCGGTGTGGGCTCGCCGACCTGCTGTAAATCCTCCCGCTTCGCGACGTCGGGCAAGAAGGTCTCGGACACGTCCACCTCGGCCAGGCGAAGCGTGTTCTTGATGCGCACCACGCGCGCGTCCTCGACGCGATCGAGGCCGAGGCAGGAGAGCGCGACCGCGATCGCGTCCCGATCGGTCTCGAACACGGGGGGCAGCTTCGCGCCGTCCGGCGCACAGGCCGTGAGGCAGTTGATGTACGTCGAGTTCCAGTCGATCTTGTTCACGAGCCGCCGCGTGGTGAAGTTGGCGCTGCCGATGCCGGTCGCGTTTCCGTTCGTGTGCTCGGTCAGGTCGCACACGACGATGAAGGTGATGCTGGGGTTCGGGAAGCGCGGCTCGAAGAACGTGGAGTGCCGGCCGATGACGTTCGAGTCCATCCCCGCGCCGGAGATGTCCTTGCCCATCTCTTCCACGATCAACAGGTCGATCGGGTCGAAGGGCAGCCGGGCCATCCACGCCCGGGCCTCCCGGAGCAGCGCCCGCTCGCCGGCCTCGAGGTCGGCCGGGAGAAAGGCCTGTACCTTCGCCGTCTCGTCGTAGCCGTTCTCCACGATGGCCAGCCCGAACGCGATCCGGGCTTTCCGGAGCATCTCGCGCCCGACGCCGGTGATCACCGTTTCGTAGCGGTGGTGGATGTTCGCCCGGTGGGCCTGGATGGCCCCGCGATGCTTGCCGAGTCCGATCGTCATCATCTTGAAGAGGCCGGACTCGATCTCGCCCTTGAAGTCGGTGTGAGGCTTGACCCGATTGATGACCCCGATCCAGTCCGCCTCGGCCGCATGGCGGTCGAGCCAGACGGGAAGCCCGAGCGCCTCGCCGACCTGGACCACGTCCATGGTGGCGCGGACGGGGCAACCCATCGTCCGCTCGGTCACGCCGTAGTGCTCGAGGACCCCCAGCTGGCCCTCGGGCGTCCCGCCGCCGTGGCTGCCCATCGCCGGGAAGATGAAGGGCCGGCCGCCGACGCGCTTCACGTGCTCGACGCACGCGCGGGCGACCGCGTCGATGTTGACGATGCCACGGCTGCCCACGGCGAGGGCGACCGTCTGCCCCGGCTCGATGGGAAGCGCCAGGCCGCCGAGGGTCTCCAGGACGGCGCCGGCGACGTCGTGGAGCATGGGGCCGGAGAACTGCTGCTTGACGCGGACCATCCGGGGGAAGCTCGAGACGCGCGGAATGCTCATGAGGTCCTCCTCGTGACGAGTCTAGACGCCCCCCCCGGGGGTGTCAAAGCCTCGCCCCGCCACGCTCGCGCGACCCACCGCCGACCCCGCATGGTAAAGCTTTCCCTTAGGGGGTCCAGCAAGATGCGTTCCAGGTTTCTCCCTAGAGCCGCGCGCCCGAAGGCGCGCCGGACGCCTGCGTGCGGGGCGACGGCGCCGCCGGGAGGAGCGGCGGCCGCCCTGTCGCCCGACGGCCGGCGTCCGGGACCGGACAGGCGGCGAGGCCGGCGAGCCGCGCCCGCCTCAGAGGCCCTGGACCGCCCCGGAGACCAGGCCGTGGGTCAGGTAGCGGCGGAAGAGGTAGTAGAAGACGACCGGGGGGATGGCGTAGATGGTCGAGAGCGCCATGAGGAGGTTCCACGGCGCGTCGTCGCCCGTCAGGAAGGTGCCCATCGAGATCGGGAGCGTGAACATCTGCTCCCCCTGGAGGAAGAGCACGGCGTAGAGGTACTCGTTCCAGGCGAAGAAGAACGCGTAGGTGCCGATGGCGATGAGCGGCGGGAGCACCAGGGGCAGGTACATGCGATAGAAGAGGGTGAAGACGCCGGCCCCGTCGATCGCCGCCGACTCGTCGATCTCGGGCGGAATGGTCTTGGCGTAGTCCCAGAGCACCCACAGCGCGTAGGGCGAGGCGAAGGTCACCATGGCGGCGATCAAGGCCCAGTAGGTGTCGAGCAGGTCGTAGTCACCCATGATCTTGAAGAACGGGATGGAAAGGAAGGAGGCCGGGATGATGTAGGTGAAGAGCGTCATGCCGGAGACCCACGGCGCGAGCGGGAACCGGATGCGTCCCAGGGCGAAGCTGCCGAGCGCCGCGATGACGAGGACCGCCAGCATCGTCGCGGCGGCGACGACCACGCTGTTCCACATCCAGCGCCAGAAGTACTTGACGAAGACGCTCTCCTGCAGCACGACGAACTTGAAGCTCTCCAGCGTGGGATGCTGCACCCAGTACTCGGGCCGGAAGAGCTCCGCCGTGGGGGTGAAGGCCAGCACGAGCATGTAGTAGATGGGGAAGAGCGTCCACGCGGTGACGATGGCGAGGACGACGCCCCGGCCGACCTCCCGCAGGCACCGCCCTGCCGTCGGCCGCGCGCGTCCTCTCATCGGATCTTCCTGATCAGGAGGAAGATGAAGAGCAGCGTGACCGGCAGGGCCGTCGCGAACACGCCCACCCCCCACTCGATCCGCCCCACCAGGAAGGTGTACCGGTAGGCCAGCGTCGCCAGCACGTGGGTCGAGTCGCCGGGTGCCCCGCCCGTGAGCAGCCACACGTTGGTGAAGTCGCCCATCGTGAAGACCATCGAGAGGAGCGAGCAGATCAGGTAGATGCCCTGGAGCATGGGGAAGGTGATGAAGCGGAAGTTCTGGACGCCGCTGGCGCCGTCGATCGCGGCGGCCTCGTAGAGCTCGCGGGGGATGCCGCGGCGGGCGGCCAGGAAGATGACCGTCCAGAACGGCAGGTACTTCCAGATGTGGAAGACGACGAGGGCGCCGATCGCCATCCACCGCGACGCGAGCCAGTGGACCGGCCGGAACCCGAGGTCCTCCACGATCAGGTTCATGATCCCCCACTGGGAGGAGAGCATCCAGCGGATGGAGAGGATACCGGGGAGCACCGGGATCGCCCACGGCAGGAGGAAGATGGCCGAGAGGAACCGCACCCCGCGGCGGTCCGACTGGAGCACGCCGGACAGCAAGAGCGCCAGGAAGAGCTTCACGTTGACCGCGACGCCGACGTAGACCAGCGTATTGACGACGGTCTGGACGTAGATGGGGTCGGAGAAGAGGACCTGGTAGGTGTACGGGTCGAAGGCCTGGGTGACCTCGAAGTAGAGCGGGTAGGCGACGAACAGGACGAAGAGGAGGATCAGCGGCAGGCAGAAGAGGAGGCCCTGAACGTTGCGCGACCGCGGCGACAGCGCCCCCGCCGCCGCGGCCGCCGACCGGGCCACCCATCCGTTCAGGCCCCGGGCGCGCGCTACGGCATCAGCCATGCGTCCCGATTACCCGGCGGGACAGACGGCGCTGCCCGTCCCAAACCAACCGCGCCACTCCATCCGAAGCGCTTCGGGGGGG
>JBIOTN010000053.1:0-48722 GCA_044866005.1 Candidatus Rokuibacteriota bacterium
CGGGCCCGCGCCGGCTTGACAGCGGGCCGGAGAGGTGCTTTTTTCGCCAGCGGAAGGCGCCGTCGCGCGGGGTCGGATCGAAATCTCCCCGCCCGGCGACCGGAGGACGCGATGGGGATCGAGTACCGGGACCTGAGAGAGTGGCTCAAGAAGGTGGAAGCCATGGGGGAGCTCCAGCAATACCGTGGCGTCCACTGGGACAAGGAGATGGGCGCCTTCGTGGAGATGTGCGTCCGCGCCCGGGGCGGCCAGGCCCCCGCGTTCCTCTTCGACGAGGTCCCGGGGTACCCTCCGGGGTTCCGATGCCTCTACGGGATGCTCAACTCTCCCGCGCGCTTCGCCTTCTCCATGGGGCTGCCCGCGACCGGTCCTCGGAAGACGATGGACCTCCTCGAGGTCTACCGCGAACGGGTCAGGGCGATCGAGCCCATCCCGCCCACCGTCGTCGCGTGGGGCCCCGTCCTGGAAAACGTGCAGAAGGACGACGACGTGGACCTCTTCAGGTTCCCCGTCCCCATCCACCACGAGCTGGACGGCGGCCGCTACATCGGGACCGCCGACGGCGTCGTCACCCGCGACCCGGAGACGGGCTGGGTCAACGTCGGCACCTACCGGATGCAGCTCTTCGAGCGGAACCTGACCGGCATCTACATCAGCCCGGGAAAGGACGGTCGGCTCCAGCTCCAGAAGTACCTCGCCGCCGGGAGGCCGGCGCCCATGGTGGCGGTCGTCGGGCTCGACCCGGCCCTGTTCGCCGCGGCCCGGGCCACCCTGCACCGGGGCGAGTCGGAGCTGGACTACGTGGGAGGGCTCCGGGGCGAGCCGCTCGAGGTCGTCCCCGGCGAGCTCACCGGCCTGCCCATCCCGGCGCACGCCGAGATCGCGCTGGAAGGCGAGGTCGTGCCCGGGGAGAGCCGGCTCGAAGGGCCCTTCGGCGAGTGGCCCGGCTACTACGCCGGCGGCCGGCAGGCGGAGCCCGTCTTCCGGGTCCGGCGCGTCTACCACCGCAACGACCCGGTCCTCACCTGCGCGGCGTCCTTCAAGCCGCCGCACGCTCACCTCTTCGAGCGCTGCTTCATCCGCTCGGCGACCCTGTGGGAGGCCCTGGAGAAGGCCAACGTGCCCAACGTGGTCGGCGTGTGGATCCACGAGGCCGGCGCCGGCCGCACCTTCAACGTGGTGGCGATCAGGGTGAGCTACGCCGGCCACAGCCGCCAGGCCGGGATGCTGGCGACCCAGCTGCCGCCCACCGCCTACGGCGGCAAGTGGGTCGTGGTGGTGGACGACGACATCGACCCGTCCAACCTCGCGGAGGTGGTCTGGGCCATGGGGACCCGCTGCGACCCGGCGACGGACATCGAGATCACGCGCAAGAGCTGGTCGTCGAAGATCGATCCCGTGAACATGACCGAGACCTACTACAACTCGCGCGCCATGATCGACGCGACCATCCCGTTCGAGCATCGCGGGCGCGCGGCCCCTGTGGCGGTCACGAGCCCCGAGCTCCGCGCGCGGATGCTGGCGAAGTACGGCGCGCTGTTCCGTAGCGTCCTCGGCGACCACATCCTTCCCTGACCTCGGCGCCGAACCCGCCGGCGACCGCCACGCGCGGCCCCGCGCTCCCGCGTACCGCTCGCCGGCTGTGCCGCGGCATTCCCGTCGACGACGGTACCTCAAGGGCTGTGCGACCACGTCCCTGCGTCCCCTCCGCCTTCCAAGACACGACGTAGACCTCACGGCGACGTAAGGCCGTCGGCTATTCGCCTGCCCCGGGAATTTCCCGGGGCGCCAGCGAGCTCGCCGCAGCCGCAGTACGCGGTCGGGACATTCCTTTACATGGACACGTTTACATCCGGACACCGGCGGGAGAAAACCGCGCCGCGCGGCTCGTGGAATCGGTGCCGGTCTCTCGGTATCGCGATTGCTCTTTCTGAGAGGCCAGCGCAGCCTGGATCGTTGACCGCTCACTCGGAGGTCGCATGACGAAGCGGCCCGCTTGGCTGCTCAGCATCTCGCGGGCAACCTGGGCCGCCCCATGCGGCTCGACGTGGAACCCGACCAAGGCGCTCCCCCAAAAGAGCGAGGGGGGCCTCGCCGGGCGGACGCGACCTTCCCCTTTCCCGTCGATCGAGTCGCCGCGCGCAGTTCGTCGGCGGCCCGGCCAGCCCCGCCGGTTCGTTCGTAGGAGGCTCGTCGGGCCGGCCTGACGCCCGAGATCCTGGCTGAGATCAGTTCGTCGGAAAGCCGGCGACGTGACGGGGACCCGACACAGCCGACTCGTGGGTCCGTATTCTGCGTAGGAGACGCCAATGAAGCAGCCGGGCCGAATGCCGAGGGTTCACGCCGTGTTCATCGCGCTCGCGGCGCTGCTGTCGCTCTGGTGCGCGGAGGGCGCGCAAGCGGTCACATGCAGCACCAAAGACTGCATCCTCGACATGTCGTCCACGATCTACGTGATGAACCTCCAATGGGGCATCAGCGGCGCCACCGGATCGAGCAGCATCACGGTCAACAGCGAGACCTCCTGGTCGACCAGCTGGGACTTCGATCGGGCCGACGACTGGACGGTGACGGCCTACCTGGCCGCCATCCTGGGCTGGGAATGGGGCTACCGGCTCCCGAACACGGGATTCCCGGTTCAGCTCTCCTCCCATACGCCGATCCACACCTCGGTGACCTTCGACTACGTCCCCGATCCGTCCTGCCAGCCGGGCGGCCTCGGCGGCGGCGGGACCGGTTCGCGCGTGTGTCGACTGAACGTCGCCTATGACGCGTGGCTCCACGACAACCCCGACGGAACCGGCAGCTGCCCGGGCGACTCGCAGTGTCCGATCTACGAGATGATGGTCTGGCTGGCCTACTCGGACGAGCTGTTCGCGGGCACGCCGGCCGAAGCCTACGCCGAAATCGGCGGACACCGGTGGAAGGTCATCCGGTCACAGGGCGGGTCGAGCCCGGTCGCGACGTTCCTGGTCGTCGACGGCAATCCCCAAAACCTGAACCAACCCATCGACGTGAGCGGGGCGACCCTGAACATCACCGACTTCACCGACTGGCTGATCAACAACAACTGGGTCCCCGCCACCTGGTGGATCGACAGCGTGCAGCTCGGCACGGAGGTCGTCAAGGGCAAGGGCACGCTGAACGTGACCAACTACGCCGCCACGGTCGGTGGATCCGTCACCGGTCCCGTCTCGATCAACGCCGGCGGCCCGGCCGTCGCGCCTTTTGTCGCCGACACGCACTTCAGCGGCGGCACGCCCGTGACCAACTGGACCGGCGCCATCGACACCTCGGCGGTCACCGATCCGGCTCCGCAGGCGGTCTACCAGAGCGAGCGCTACGGCGCCATGACCTACACGATCCCCGGCCTCACGCCCGGCGCCACCTACGACGTTCGCCTGCACTTCGCCGAGAACTTCTTCGCGTCGGCCGGCCAGCGGGTCTTCGATGTCGCGATCAACGGCACGACCGTGCTTGCCAGCTTCGACATCTTCGCCACGGCGGGCGCAGCCCACAAGGCCGACATCCGGGCATTCAGCGTCACGGCCAACGCCAGCGGCCAGATCGTCATCGGGTTCACCGACGTCGTGAACTTCGCGCTGATCAACGGCATCCAGGTGCTCGCGCCGAGCGGCAACACCCACGGCGGCGCGTGGGCCATGCGGGCAGTCACGACCGCCACCGCGAGCTGGACGAACACCTGGCAGGTCGCCAACGTCGCCCCCAACAGCGCCTACGTGGCCGGCTGCTGGATCAAGGGGAGCGGCGCCGTCGTTCTGCGCGTGTTCAGCGGCAACTGGGCGGCCGAGATCACGCGCCAGACCGTGACGGCGACCTCCGCCTGGCAGATGTTCAGCGTCAACGTCAGCACCGGCTCCAACACGCAGTTGACGTTCAACCTCACCGACGGCGGCGGGGTCGCCGGCACCGCGTACCTCGACGATTGCTTCCTGGGGGTGTCCGGCGGCACCAACGTGCTTGCCAACCCGGGCTTCGAGAGCGGGAACACGGTGTGGAGCATCGAGGCCGGCGCTCCGTTCTCCATCGTCCAGAATCCGTGATCCGTTGACGGGTCGTCTCAGGGGCAAGCCCGTCGCCGACGAAGAGTCGCGGAGGCCGCGCGCGGGAGCGCAGGGCGCTCGACTGGGGCTTCGCGGCGACGCTGGACGCCGGCTGCCGTGCCCGACGCCACCGCGGGGTCGAGCCCCCCCGGGGCGGACGGGGGTCTGATATTCTTCCCACGTGAAGCGGGAAGACCCGCCGCGCCCTGGCTCGCCTCACACGAGCGCTGACCACGGGCCTTCCTGACCCCGGGCGGACCGATCGTCCTGCCATGCCGGGGACAAGCACGGGGGGAGGGGCCCTCCGGGGCCGTGCCGTGGCCGGGGGCGACGGCGTCCTGATCGTCTACGCCTGCGTCATCGCCATCACGACGGCGGAGGGCGCGGTCAACCTGCTCTACGCTCCCTACCTCCAGGCGTACGGCTATTCCCTGCCCGCCATCGGCGCGCTCTCGTCGCTGTTCGCGCTGTTTCGGCTGGGCGCCCGGGTCCCGGTCGGCGCGACGTACCGGCCGGCGCGCGCCAGACGACAGCTGGCGATGGCGCTGGGCCTCTTCACCGCGGGCACGAGCGGCTTCGCGGTCGCCCACGGCAACGTGGTGGCCGTGGTCCTCCTCACCGTGGTCCACGGCTTCGCCTTCGGGAGCCTGGGCACCCTGACGCTGGCCGTGGTCATCGACCTCACGGGCGGCCGGCGCGCCGGCGTCGTGATGGGCTGGTACACCGCGGCGCTCTCCATCGGGTACGCGCTCGGCGCCTTCGCGGGCGGCGGGCTCGCGGACGCCGCGGGCGCGCCGCTGGCGCTGGGGGTCCTCGGCGCGCTTCCCACGGCGGCCGCCCTCGCCCTCGTCGCCCTCCCGCCCGTCCAGGGCCCGCCCCACCCGGCGCGGGCCGGCAAGGGCCTGGGCGGCCTGCTCGCCGCGGCGGCCGCGCTCGACGCGCGCGTCTGGCTCGCGTTCACCATCGGCGTCTACCTCAACCTGCTCAGCGACAGCGTCGACACCTTCTTTCCGCTGTTCGGCCTGTCCATCGGCCTGCCGCTCGCCGCGACCGGCGTCCTGAAGGGCCTGAAGTCCGGCTCGGCCGCGGTCATCCGCTTCGTGAGCGCCGTGCTCTTCCGCTATCTCGACCACCGCTCGATCAACGTGTGGGCGGTGATCCTCTCCGGCGCGGCCACCGCGGTGTTGCCCTGGGGCTCGACGTTCGGGGCGCTGGCCGCGCTGTTCGTCCTCGCCGGCCTCACCCGCGGCATCCTGCGGGTCACCAGCGCAGCCACGGTCGCCGAGCTGCGCAGCGAAGGGCGTGAGGTGGGGCTGGCGTCCGGCATCTACAACGCGGGGCTCGACGTCGGGGCCATCGTCGGGCCGCCGCTCGGCGGCCTCCTGGGACGCGCCCTGAGCCTGCCGGCGATGTTCCAGGTGGTGGGGGTGGGGTGCGTGGCCGCCTACTTCGCCGTCGCCCTGGCGACCCGGGCAGGCCGGTCTGCCCTGCGCTGGCGCCTCCGGGCGCCAGCCGTCGACCGGCCGCCGGCCGGCTGAGGCGCCGCCCGGGAGGGGGCCATCGAGGCCTTCCAGACGCACGCCGCCCGCCGGACGCCCAACGCCGCCCGCACGGTGTTCCGCTCCGGGCCGCGGCCCCCGCCGCGGGGCGCCGCCGGGGGGAGGAATGGGAGGGGGGCCGTCGAGGCCCCCTCCCAGGAAATCAGCCGCCGTAGAGGGCGCGGAGCACGCCCGATTCCTCCAGCTCCCGCACGAACCGGGCATCCACGAAGTCGCCGGGATTGGCGGCCCGGGCCCGGGGGTCCCGCGTCCCGAGGTCGTCCAGGATCGTCTGGACGCCGCGGGGGGACGGGTACGGGGCCCGCGGGGTGAGCCGCAGGGCATACGTCTCGTAGGCCTCCTCGACCGCCTCCGGGTCGGTGAGCTTCATGAACTTCCGGATCGAGGCGAGGCTCGCCTCCTTCCGGGTCCGGTAGAAATGGATGCCCTCGACGAAGGCCCGCACGAACCGGCGGAGGGCGTCTTCCCGCGTCCTCATCAGGGACCGCGTCGTCGTCACGCAGGTCCCCAGGTAGTCCATCCCCATGTCGGCCAGCGCGGCGAGCTCGCTCAGGCCGGCCTTCCGGGCCACGACGGTCAGGGGCGGCTGGATGAGGACGGCGTCCACGGCCCCGGCCCGCAGGGCCGCCAGCCGCGCCGACTGCTCGCCGATCTGCAGCAGCACGACGTCCCGGTCCGGCGTGAGCCCCCACTTCCGGAGGGCGAAGCGGGCGGCGAAGTCGTCGGCCGAGTTGAACCGGGAGACGGCGAGCCGCCGGCCCTTGAGGTCCTCGGGCTTCCGGATCTCCGGCCGGGCGAACACCACGTGATCCATCGTGTGGATGAGCCCCATGATGACGGCCACGTCGGCGCCCGCCAGGTTCGCGGCGACGGCCGCCGGGCCGGCCATCACGGCGGCGTGGACCTCGCCGGCCATCAGCGACTGGATGGCGACCGGTCCGCCGGCGACGAACCGGATGTCGACGTCCAGGCCGTGCTTGTCGAAGAGCCCGGCATCGCGCGTCACGAAGAGCACGGCCTGCGAGCCCGAGACCGAGCTGTGGATCACCGGGAACCTCTCCCCGGCCCCGGCCGGGAGGGCGGCGAGCCCGAGGAGGAGCCCGAGGAGGAGCGGCCGGCGGCCCGTCACGGCCTCACTCCTCGAGCCGCGGGCTCTCGGTATCGAGAAACCGATGACCGCAGTACGGGCAGAGGAGGCGGATGCCTTTCCCCCGCAGCTCTTCCCAGTGACAGTAGAAGCGGTCCTGGCAGCGCGGACAGGTCACCCAGAAGATTCTGGCCATCGTCGGTCGCCTCGGGATCGGTGAGCCCCGCCGGTGCCTATCGGACCTCCGGGGCCGGACTCAGGCGCTCGAGGATCTCCGGGGCGATGTAGTCCTCGAGCCGCATCGCGGCCAGGACCTCCGCCGGCACCTCGACGCGCGAGGGAAACGGCCGCCGCGCCGGCCTGGTGGCGTCGACGATCATCTTGGCCGTCGTGATCTCGTCGGTCTGCGACGGGTCGAGCGCGTTCCCCTTCACGTCCTTGATGACGTCGACGTCGCGATCGGCCTGGACGCGCGTGGCCACGGCCCACATCACCTCGCGCTCGTCGAAGACGTCGATGTCGGCGTCGACGACGATGACGTTCTTCACGAAGTCGCAGGCCCCCAGCGCGGCCAGGGCAGCCTGCTTGGTCTCGCCGTCCACGCGCTTGTCGATCGCGATGTAGCAGTTGAAGCGGCAGCATCCGGAGAGCGCGAAGTGGACCGCCCGCACGGTCGGTACCACGCCCTTGATCACGTTGAAGAGGCTGCCTTCCTTGGGGATGCCGCCGACGATCCAGTTGTCCCGGTGCCCCACGAAGACGTGCTGGAGGATCGGCTCCCGCCGGGCGGTGACGGCGGTGACCTCGATCACCGGGCGGAGGCGCTGCGGGCCGTAGTAGCCGGTGAACTCGCCGAAGGGCCCTTCCACGTCCCGGACGCCGTGCGGGATCTGTCCCTCGATGACCAGCTCGGCGTCGGCCGGCACGAGCAGCTCGTCGCCGAAGGTCTCGGAGGCGGTGAGCCGGAGCGGCTCGCCCATGATGGCGCCGATCTTCGCGTAGTCGTCCACCCCGAACGCCGACACGTTCAGCGCCCCCAGGTAGAAGGCAGGGTGGTGGCTCACCACGATCGCCAGCGGCGTGGGCCGGTTGGCCCGCTCGTACTTCATGGCGATCTGCCAGTTGTGGCGCGGCGACATGTGGAGGCCGAGCCGCCGCGGCCCCTGGTACATCGTCCGCAGGAAGGCCACGTTGTAGAATCCGCGCTCCGGGTCCCGCATCACGGGCGTCATGTCGATGTACGGGGCCGGGTCCATCCGGTGGTGACGGACGATCGGCAGCTCGCGCAGGTCCACCGCGTCGCCCGTCCGGACGACCTCCTTCACCGGCGCCCGCGCTCGGTCGATGGTGACCGGCGCGAGGAGCCCCGTCTCGCGCCGGGCGTACTCGAGGCTCAGCGGCAGGCCCCAGTCCTCGCGGGTCAGTCCCAGGGCCCGCGCGCAGCGGCTCCGGAGCGCGTAGAGGTTCGAGGCGAACTGGACCGCCGCCCGCTCGCCCTTGAGATTCAGCGGCTGCTCGAGGAGGAGCACGGGAAAGCGGGCCTGGCGCTCCAGGTGGACGAGGAGCGCCGTCAGCTCGAACCTCGCCGGGTCCACCGGGCGCTTGACCCGGACGACGTCCTCCGGCGACTCCCGCTCGAGGCTGACGAGGAACTGGCGGAGATCGGCCATGGCGGCGCCTCCCGGCCCGGCGGATCGGCGGGCTGAGTCGATCCTAGGTGGCCCGGGGCGACGCTGTCAAATCGCCCACGGGCCCGGACCCCGCCCGCCCGGCCGGCTCGCCGGCGCGGCCCGGAGTCCGATCGATCCTGTTACCCCTGCGGGTTTCCCCTTGACACGCTCGGAGCCCTCCTGCTAGGTTGCGCGCGGCGGAGCCTCGGGACAGCGAGGTCGCGGGCTTCCAGCATCCGGCTTCATCAACCCTTCCGTCGGGCCTCGCACCGTCCCCGCATCGCGCGCACCCACTCCGGTCACCAGAAGGAGGCGCCAATGGGGAATCGACGCGGATGGGCAGGCCGAGTCCCACTCCTGATGCTCCTCGTGGCGGCGGCGTGGATGATCCCGCCCGAGCCGGCCCACGCCCAGCGGAACGTCACCTCGCTCTTCGACGTCCGTCTGGGGGGCTACATCCAGACCAACGGCACCTGGGACAGCGACGAGTCCCCGGACAGCGCCAACAGCATGCGGGACTTCGCGATCGAAAAGGGGGCGGACGGGGAGGGCCGCGACACCTTCCGCCTCGGCGCGTTCCGCACCCGGCTCTTCATGGACATTCGCGGCCCCGAGATCCTCTGGGGAGCCAAGACCCGCGGCTTCATCGAGACCGACTTCGACGGCCTCCAGACGGACAACTCCCCCGCCCACACGCCCCGGCTCCGCCGGGCCTACTTCCAGCTCGCCTGGCCGATGATCGAGGCCCGGATCGGCCAGGACACGCTCCTCTTCACGAGCGCCGTGGGCAGCGAGTCCGAGATCTCGGCCGTCGCCTCCGGACGGCGCGGTGACATCACGGCCGGGTCCCGCAACCGCGTACCGCAGCTCCGGCTCAAGAGCGAGATCCCTGCCGGGCCCGTGACGGTCAGTCCCGCCGTGGCCGTGTCCCGGAACGCGGCCGGGACCAACCAGGGCGACAGCGCGCTGAACGACAGCGGCTCCCGGGCCGACATCCCGGTGGCCTTGCAGGGCATGGGGCAGGTCGGCGTCAAGCTCTTCGGCCGTGACGCCATCTTCGCCGTCTCGGGGTACTGGGGGGAGGAGCGACTGGTGAGCCCGATCCCGGGCGTCGCCCCGGTCCCGGGCGCGGCGCCGGCCCCCAAGATCGCGAAAGACGTCAACAACCAGGGTCTCGCCGTCGAGGCCCTCATCCCGATCGGCCCGGTCTTCCCGTTCGGCGGCTTCGACGTCCGGGGCAACTACTTCAAGGGCGAGAACATGCACCGCCTGAGCCTGGGGGCGAACAACTCGGGGCTCACCTCCACGGATCCGACCAAGACCGTATCCGAGATCGGCTCCGAAGGCTGGTGGGCGGAGGCCACCTGGGCCGTCACCAAGGACATCACCCTGGGCGGCGGCTACGGCCGCATGGACGACGACCTGGCCGACATCATCAAGGCCGGGGGGACGAAGATCGACCGGAACGAGGGCTACTGGATCTTCGCCCGGTTCACGGACGGCCCCTTCATGTATTTCGTGCAGTTCAGCAACATAGACACCACGCGCATCGACACGGCCACGCTGGTCCGGACGGAGACCGATTCGCAGGAGGTCCACTTCATCTTCCGGTATACTTTCTAGCGGATCGACCCCGATACGCACAGGAGGAGCCTCATGGGGCGAGCACGCGTCGCGGTCTTCCTCGTGGGGCTCCTTCTGCTCCCGCGACTCCTGCCGGCGGCCGATCCGCCGGAGCTGCTCATCCTTCCCTTCGAGATCTCCAGCCCGGAGCGTCTCGACTACCTGAGAGAGTCCCTGCTCGACCTCCTGGCCAGCCGCATCGGCCAGGGGGCCGAGGTCAGGGTCGTGGCCCGGGAGAAGGTGGCCGACGCCCTCCGGGGGCGGCCGACCGGCGCCCTCACGCAGGCCGAGATGCAGGCGCTCGCCCGCGCCGTGGGCGCCGACTACGTCCTCTCCGGGCGGCTGACGAAGATCGGGGAGGCGTTCAGCCTCGACGCCGCGGTCGCCGACGTCAAGGGCGGTGCCCCGGTGGGGCGCTTCGTCGCCGAGGGCGAGGGCCTGTCGCGCCTGATCCCGAAGGTCGGGGAGCTGGCCGAGGCGGTCCGGAAGCGCTTCGCGGCCATCGCCGCGGTTCCCGCGACCCCGCCGGCCGCCGCCGCCGTCCCGCCGGCCGCGGTCACGCCGGTGCCGGCCGCCCCACCGGGCGGCAGTCCGCCGGCCGCGGTCGCGCCGCCGCCGGGCCCCGCGACTGCGCGAGCCACTCCGCCGCCCGCCGCCGGGCCCGCGCCCCCGGCCGGCCTGCCCGGGAAAGCCGTGCTCAGCCGACCGCTCCCCATCGAGATCCGCGGCCTCGGCGTGGGCGACGTCACCCGCGCCGGCACGAGCCAGATCGTGGTCCTCACGCGGCGCGAGGTCCAGCTCTACCGCTGGGCGGGCGACGACCTGACGCTCCTCGCCCGGTACAGCTCGCCCCGGCTGCTCGAGCACGTCGGCGTCGACGTCGCCGACCTCAACGGAAACGGCGCGGCCGAGATCTACGTGACCGCCCTGGGGCCGGCGCACTCGGTCAGCTCCTTCGTCGTCGAGTGGAACGGCTCGGAGCTTCGGCCCCTCGTTTCGACCCTGCCGTGGTACTTCCGGGTCGTCCGCCTCCCCGACGGCCCCGCGCTGGTCGGTCAGGCGCGCGGGTACAGCAAGGTCTTCGAAGGGCCGGTGCGGCGGTTTGCCTGGGCCGGCGGGCAGCTCGCCGCCGGGGACGCGTTGCCGCTCCCCGGACACGTGACGGTCTACTCTTTCGCCATGGCCGATCTCGACGGGGACGGCCGGGCCGAGGTCGTTTCCCTCCAGGCGCGCTCTCCGCTGATCCTCTACGCGGCCGACGGGTCGGCTCTCAAGCGCGGGGCGAAGTACGGCCAGACGGCGCTCTACATGGTCGAGGTGCCCAGTCGCAGCGACGAGACGGAGGAGGGCTTCCACCTTCCGGGGCGGATTCTGGCGACGACACTGCCCGGATCGGGCCCCGTGATCCTGGTCGGCCGCAATCACGAAGCCTACGGCTTCTTCAACCGGGCGAGGAACTTCACCCAGGGCGAGGTCGTCGGGCTCCGCTTCACCCAGGGCGACCTCGACGAGGTCTGGCGGACGGAGCAGCTCGCCTACGTGGCTGACTTCCAGGTCGCGCCGCTCGGCCCCCGCGGCGAGCCGGTCCTGGTCGTCGGGACGGTGACCGATTTCGAGGGCCTGATGGCCAAGCCGAAGAGCTGGCTGGGGCTGGTTCCGCTGGGGGCGGCCGCGAGCCGCTGACGGCAGGCCGGAGGTTGATGGTGTCGATGGTGAAGATCGTGAAGGCGTGCCGCCGGCGATCGTTCGGCCTCGGCGTGGGCGGGCTCGTGCTGGCCGGGTGCGCGGCCTTCGGAAGCCATGTCGCGCCGGCGGCGCCCGTCGCCGCGATCCCCGGCGGCCAGTACGACGTGCGGGTCTACACGGCGATGGCGCCCACCCTGCCCCCGGCCGGCGAGGTCGTCGCGGCGGTGGTCTACACCCGGCCGGGCGGGCCCCCCGTCGAGGTCTGGTCGACGAACAACGCCTGGCTCTGGGAGCGCCGCCTCGGCCCGGGGACCGGGACCGAGCACCTGGCGCTGGTCAAATCTCCCGCCAACTACCAGCTCGTCGCCCTCGCCACGCCGGGCGGCGCCGTCGTCGGCTACGCCGCGGTCCTTCGGGTCGGGGTCCAGGCGACCGTGGAGTCCGTGGGCTCCCGGACCGTCCTCTTCCTCTCCACCCGCGACTTCATGGACCCGGACTACATGCGACCCGGGGACGGCGGCAAGAGCGCGCGGCGGCGCTGAGCGCTCCGGAGGGGCCTTTCCGGGCTCCTCCATGCTCCCACCCTGCCGTCGCCGACCCGTCGTCGCCCGTCTCCGCCACGCGGCGGACCTGGACCGCGACGTGGGTGTCGGCGTCCTTGTCTTCGTCGTTGGTGTGAAACGTGACGCCGGCGCGGGTCAACACGTACTGACTCATGCTGGGCCGCGGCCGAGGCGTCGCGCCGCCAGCACGAGCCCCACGCAGAGGAGCGTGACCAGGACGCCCAGCGCCCCCATCCGGCCGTGCAACCCGTCCAGCCACAGGTGGTAGAGGAGCGGGCCGACGGGCTCGGAGGACGGGGTGTAGAGGAACACGGACAGGCTGAACTCCCGGATGAAGATCGTGGCGAGGAAGATCCAGCCCGCGACGAAGCCGGGGCGCATCAACGGCAGGAGCACCCGCCGGAAGGTCGTCCCGAAGCCGCCGCCGGAGATGTGCGACGCCTCCTCCAGCTCCCTGTGGATCTGCACGATGGTGCCGGTCATGGAGCGCAAGCCGTAGGGGAAGAAGCGCGTCACGTAGCCGATCAGGAGGATCCAGACGCTGGCGACGATGGGAATGGGGAAGTCCACGTAGGCCCACAAGAGCCCGATCGCCAGCGCGGTGCCGGGAAAGGCGAAGGGCAGGAAGCTCAGGCCCTCCAGCACCCCGCGTCCGACGATCCGCGACTTGACCGTGACGTAGGCGGTCAGCGACGCCAGCAGCATGCAGAGCGTGGCGCCGACCAGTGCCAGGAAGAGGCTGGTGCGCGTCGCCACCCACACGCGGTTGTTCGCGAGGACCGCCCCGTAGTGCCGGAGCGTCAGGGCGGAGATCGCCTCGTCCAGGGGCATGGGGAAGTACGGCAGCAGCGAGGTGAGGAGCAGGACCAGCCAGGGCAGCGCGACCAGGAGGACCAGGACCGACCCGGCCACCGCGCTCGCGAGGTAGCGGAAGCGCCCCAGGTCGATCGCCGCGGAGCGGAAGCCCCGGCCCGTGACGGTGACGAAGCGCTCGGCCTTCCGGAGCATCACGCGGTAGACGTACACCAACCCCAGCGTGATCGCGAGCAGGCTCATGGCGTAGGAGGCGGCCAGGTTGTGGTTGGGGGGAAAGGCGTCGAGGGCTTCCTTGAAGATCTTCGAGGCGAAGACGTCGATGCGGGCCGGCAGGGCGATGACCGCGGGCGTGTCGAAGCTCTCGATGGCCCGCACGAAGTTCAGGATGCCCGCCGCCAGGATCGCCGGGCGGATCAGCGGAAAGGTCACGCGCCGGACGATCTGGAGGTGAGGCGACCCCGCCATGCGCGCGGATTCCTCGAGCGACGGATCCATCGAGCGGAGCGCCGCGGCGATGATGAGGAACGCGAGCGGGGTGAGGATGAGCCCCTCCACGAAGATCATCCCGGCCATCGAGTAGATGTTGAACGGCGCGGTGTCGAGCCCGAACAGGGTCATGACGAGGCCGTTGATCAGCCCCACGGTCGGGTTGAGGAGCAGCGTCCAGGCCACGGCGATGAGCAGCGGCGGCATGATGTTGGGGACGATGGCGATGAGCTCGAAGAAGCGCGCGCCCGGCGCATTCGTCCGCACGACGACCCACGCGATCACGCCGGCCAGGACGATGGAGAGGGCGGCGGACCCTCCGGCGAACACGAAAGAGTTGAGGAGGACCTCCCAGGTGTCCGGATCGGCATACGCGGTGCGGTAGTGCTGAAGGGTCAGGTGCCCGGGCACGCCGAGCGGGGCGTCGCTCAGGCTGCCGTAGACCAGCATGAGGGTGGGCTGCAGGCTGAGGAAGCCGATGACGGCTCCCAGGACGAGCGTGAGGAGCAGGAGCGGGCTCCGCAGCTCGGCCAGGAGGGCCGAGGGGATCCTGCGCCGCAGGACGGTGGCGGCGGCGGGGCTCACCGCCGGGCGGTCGCGCGGGCCGCGGGGCGCAGCCTAATCGAAGAAGATCTTCTTGAACTCACCCCGCCACTTCTTCAGGGCCTCGTCGTCCAGGTCGTCCATGCCCACGACCTCGAGCTTCTCGGCGTCCTTGATCGGCGGGTGCACGCCCTTCACCAGCACGAACTCCCCCTCCGAGGCCAGGAGCTTGAGGCCCTCCGGCGAGATGAAGAAGTTGACGAAGGCCTTCGCCGCGTTGGGGTGGGGCGCCTTGGCGCCGATGCCGACGACGTGCTGGTCGCCCAGGACCGGGTTGATCCGCGCATAGTCGAGCGGCGCGCCCTCCTTCGTCCCCATCACGTGGACGTACTTGATGTAGGAGATGCCGAGCGGGGCCTCGCCGCCGATCACCTTCTTCGCCACCGGGATGAAGGACTCCACCATGATCGGCTTCTGCGCGGCCAGCCGCTCCACGAACGTCTTCGCGTCCTGGCCCAGGATCTTCGGGAGGTTGGCCAGCCAGCTGATCGTCGTGGAGTGGCGGGTCGGATCGGGCATGACGATCTTGCCCTTCCACCGGGGCTGCAGGAGGTCCTTGAGGGTCCTGGGGACCTCGTCCGCCTTCACCAACCGCGGGTTGTAGAGGACGCTGATGAGCACCACCCGGTAAGGCGGCGACAGCACGCCTTCTGGATCGCGGGCGTTCGCGGGGAACGCGGCCGCGGCGGGGGCGACGTAGCGGCCGAAGGTGCCTTCCTGCTTCATGATCCTCATCGGCGTCGCGTTGGTGAGGACGACGTCGAAGGCGGGCTTCCCGGCCCGCGTCTCGGTCAGCACCCGGTCCATCACCTTCGTCGAGGCCGCCCGCCAGTATTCCGCCTTGATCTCGTACTTCGCCTCGAAGGCCTTCTGGACCGCCTCCATGATCTCGGACTCGATCGACCCGTAGACGAGGAGCTTCCCCTCCTTCTTCGCGGCGTCCAGGACGTCCCGGGGTAGCTCCTGGGCCTCGCCCGGAGGCAGGAGGAGCGTCATCGCGAGCGCCAGCGCCCCGAGGAGCGTGACAGAAAGCCTGCCGATCATCCCCTGTCTCCTTGCCGTCGGTCGCCACGGGCCCAGGCACCACCACCCGCCGACCGGTGTGCCGCTTCGCGCGGGGGCTTGGCCGCCGGCCCACCCTCCCAGCCCTCAGAGGGGGAGGGCCCGGAGGGTGCCGTCGAGGCCGCCCTCCGGCTAGAGCTTCAACAGCCGCGCCGCGGTGCCGCCCAGCATCGCGTCCTTGGCCGCCGCCGGCAGCGGGAGTGCCCGGACGTCGCGGATGTACTCGCGGATCGCGGCGACCCCTTTGCCCGTGTCCGTCAGCTCTCCGGTGAAGTCCTGAGGGTAGTCGGTGGCGAAGACGAGCTGCTCCGGCCGGATCCCGGTCAGGGCGCACTGGAGCGCGGCCGCGCCTCCTTCGAAGCCGGCCATGTCGAAGTAGAGGAGGTCGAAGTACTCGTCGAAGGAGCGCGGGCGCTTGGCGCCGAAGCGATAGGCCTTGTTCCGCAGCCGCTCCTTGATGGCGGCGACCCCCCCGCCGAAGTGGGCGACGACGAGCTCGAGGCCCGGCAGCTCTTCCAGGACGCCTGCCGCGATGAGGCGCGTGATCGCCAGGGCCAGGTCGAACTCCCGCCCGATGATCCGGGCCAGGTCGTACTCCCGCGCGTGGTCGTAGCCGTGAGGCATCAGGGCGGGATGCACGAAGACCGGGATGTCGAGCTCGACCGTCTTGGCGAAGAAGTCGCGGAAGGCGGGCGCGTCGAGCGGCGATCCGTGGATCTGCGACATCACCGTCACGCCGCGCAGGCCGAGCTGGGTGACCGCGCGCTCGAGCTCGCGCAGCCCGGCCTTGCCTTCGTGGACCGGGACGTGGGCGAGCCCCACGAAGCGGTCGCGGTGCTTCTGCTGGACCGCCGCGTACTCGTCGTTGATCCGCTGGCAGTCCTCGAGCGGCGCATCCCATCCGACCGGGCAGGACAGCACCGCGACGTCCATGCCCGCGAGCTCCATGTCCCGGAGCTGCTGGGACAGGTCGTACACCCGGTCGTGCATCGTGAACTTGGGCAGCCCGCCCTCGGTCAGGTTGACCTTCTGACCGCGACGCGCCCCGTGTCGCTCCGCGAGGGCCGAGGGGATGTAGTGGTGCTGGAAGTCGATGATCATCGCCCCGCATCCTCCTCCCGGCCGTCGCCGCTATCATACTAGAGTCACCCGCCCCTGCCAGCCCCGCCCTCCCCCGCCCGGCGCCGGCGCGGCGCGCCGAGCCGGGGACGGGGGCAAATTGACGGTCGGCGTGAGCCGGTGCTATCGTCCGATCATCCCACCTCGCCGGCATTCGACGCCCGGCGACCGAGGACGGTGAGCGGCACGAACGGGATGCCTGGCCACGAGGAGCCCCGAGCGTTTCGAGGACGCGTCGTCTCCGGCGCGGGAGAGGGCGCGCGCTTCCTGAGCCTCGACTGGGTCCGGGCGGCGATCCGGGGCCTGGGCGGCTTCGACCCGTATCCCGGCACCTTGAACCTGCGCCTGCTCGAGGCCGAGACGCCGCGCTGGCGCGGGATCCGGGGGAACGCCGGCGCCCGGCTCGTCCCGCCCGAGCCCGGCGGCTGCGGCGGCCGCCTCATCCCGGTCCGCCTGGCGGGAGCGGTGGACGCCCTGGTCGTCGTCCCGGACATCACGCGGTACGGCGACGACCTCGTGGAGGTCGTCGCGCCGGAGCACCTTCGGACGCGCCTGGCGCTGCGCGACGGCGACGTCGTCTCACTCACCATCGCCACGGGTTCGCCGGGCCGAGACCCGAGCACCGGCAGGACGCAGGGAGGAGGCGCCGGGGCGACGGGGATGGGGCCGGCGCACACGGCGGTTGGCCGGCCCGTGGCCCGCGTGGAAGGGCCGGCCAAGGTCACCGGCGCGGCGCGCTACGCCGCCGACGTGAAGCTCCCCGGGCTCCTGTGGGCCCGGGTCGTGCGGAGCGCGCTCCCCCATGCCCGTCTCCTGCGGGTCGACGCCGACAAGGCCCGCGCGTTGCCCGGCGTTCGCGCGGTCCTCACCGCGACCGAGCTTCCCGACGTGCTCGTGGGCCGCCGCATGTGCGACATGCCGCTCCTGGCCCGCGGGCGAGTCCGCTTCGTCGGCGAGCCCGTCGCCGTGATCGCCGCCGACGATCCGGAGGTGGCCGAGGAGGCGACCACGCTCGTCGAGGTCGACTACGAGGAGTTGCCCGCGGTCGTCGATCCCCTCGCCGCCCTCGCCGTGGACGCGCCGGTGCTCCACGACGACCCCGGGGGCTACGCCGGCGCCCCCGCGGAGCGCTCGCACCCGAACGTCCAGTCGGTCCACCGCGAGCGGCACGGCGATCCGCAGCGGGCGTTCCGGGACGCGGCACGCGTCTTCGAGCACACCTTCCGCACGCCGCTCGCCCACCAGGGCTACCTCGAGCCGCGCGCTTCCCTCGTGGCGATCGACCCGGACGGCCGGGTCCAGGTCTGGACGTGCAACAAGACGCCGTTCCGGTTCAGGGCGCAGCTCGCCCACGCGCTCGGCCTCCCGCCCCAGCGGATCCGGCTGAACCTCCTGCCGATCGGCGGCGACTTCGGCGGCAAGGGCTTCTTCACCGATCCGGCCCTCGCCTACTTCCTCGCGCGAGCGACCGGCCGCCCCGTGAAGCTCGTGCTGAGCTACACGGAAGAGCTGCTGGCCGCGAACCCGCGCCACCCCTCCGTGATCACCCTCCGGACCGGGGTGGACCGGGACGGCCGCATCGTGGCCCGAACGGCCCGCGCGGTGTTCGACGGCGGCGCGTACGCGGCCTTCAAGCCGCGCCCGAAGGTGGAGCTCCACGGTGCCGCTCAGGCGGGGGGCGTGTACCGGGTCCCCCACTTCGAGCTCGAGTCCATCGTCGCCTACACGAACTCGGTCCCTTGCGGCCACGCCCGCGCGCCCGGCGAGCCCCAGACGATCTTCGCCGTGGAGTCCCACATGGACATGATCGCCCGTGAGCTCGGGCTCGACCCGGTGGAGTTCCGCCGGCGAAACCTCATCGGCGAGGGCGAGCGGCTGGCGACCGGCGAGCGGGTCCGGCAGGTCCGGGCCCGGGAGACGCTCGACGCGGCGCTCTCCGCGAGCGGCTGGGAGACGCCCAAGGCCGCGTTCACCGGACGGGGGCTCGCCCTGTCGCACCGGTTCACGGGCGGCGGCGAGTCGAACGCCCGGATCCGCCTCGAGGCGGACGGGACGGTGCGCGTCATCACGAGCACCCCGGACACCGGGACCGGCGCCCACACCGTCTTCCAGCAGATCGCCGCCGAGGCGCTGGGGGTCCCGCTCGAGCGCGTCGTCATCACGGTGGGGGACACCGACACCTTCACGGACGACGCGGGCGTGGGGGGGAGCCGCGTCACCCACGTCGGGGGGCAGGCGGTCTATCGAGCGGCCCTGACGCTCCGGGAGACGCTCGCGGGCGGGACGACCGCGCGCCCCGTGGAGGCGGCCGGGCACTGGAGCTCCCGGGACACCGAAGGGGTGACCGCCTTCTGCGCGCAGGTCGCGGAGGTGGAGGTGGACCCCGAGACCGGCCAGGTGCGGCTCCGGCGCATGGTGACGGTCCACGACGCGGGGACCGTCATCAACCCGATCGGTCACCAGGGCCAGATCGAGGGCGGGCTCGTCCAGGGGCTGGGGCTCGCGCTCATGGAGGAGCTCCGCACCGAGGACGGCCGGATCGGCACGCTCTCCCTCGGCGACTACAAGCTCCCGGTCATCAAGGACGTCCCGCCGCTCACCACGATCGTCCTCGAGGACCCGGCCGGCCCGGGCCCCTTCCGGGCCAAGGCCATCGGCGAGATGAGCATCAGCCCGGTCCCGGCGGCGATCGCCAACGCCGTCTTCGACGCCTGCGGCGTCCGGCTCACGGAGCTGCCGGTGACCGCGGAGAAGGTCTTCTTCGCCCTCCGGGCCCGCGGAGCCGCGCCGTGACCCGGACGATCCGCGTGACCGTCAACGGCCGCCGGCAGGAGCGGACGGTCGCGCCGTCCCGGCGCCTCGTCGATTGGCTCCGCGACGACCTCGGGCTGACCGGGACCAAGGAAGGGTGTAGCGTCGGCGTCTGCGGCGCCTGCACGGTCCTCCTGGACGGGAAGATGATCAGCTCGTGCCTGGCGCTCGCCGTCTTCGCCGACGGCGGCGAGGTCACGACGGTCGAGGGGCTCGCCGCGGACGCGCGGCTCCACCCGGTGCAGCAGGCCTTCGTCGAGCACGGCGGACTCCAGTGCGGGATCTGCACGCCCGGGCAGGTCGTGGCGGCCAAGGCGCTCCTCGACGAGATCCCGCATCCCACGGACGCCGAGATCGCCGAGTGGATGCTGGGGAACCTCTGCCGCTGCACCGGCTACTACAAGATCATCGAGTCCATCCGGCGGGCCGCCGACCATGCAGCCGTTTGACTACCGCGCCCCCGACAGCGTGGCCGCGGCGGTCGCCGAGCTGGAGGAGGCCGGCGACGAGGGGAGAGCGATCGCGGGCGGGACGGCGCTCGTCATCCTGATGATGCAGCGGCTCGTTCGCCCCGCCCGGGTCATCAGCCTGCGGGCGATCCCGGGTCTCGATCGCATCGCGCTCGCCGACGGCGGGGTGGCGATCGGGGCGCTCGCCACGCACCGGGCCGTGGAGACCTCCCCGGTGGTCCGCGCGCGGCTCCCCGTGCTCGCCGAGACGGCGGCCCGCGTCGCGACGCTCCGGATCCGGAACATCGCGACGCTCGGCGGCTGCCTGGCCCACGCCGATCCCAACCAGGACCCCCCGGTCGCCCTGCTGGCGCTCGACGCCCGGGTGCGGGTCGCCGGCCCGGACGGCGAGCGCGCGCTGCCGCTCCCGGCGTTCTTCGTGGACTACTACCAGACGGCGCTGGGGCCCGCCGAGCTGGTCGTCGGCGTGGACGTCCCCCTGCCCGCCCCGGGCACCGGCTCGGCGTTCCTCAAGTTCCTCCCGCGCACGGCCGACGACTACGCCACGGTGGCCGCGGCCGCCACGGTGACGCTCGACGCCGCCGGGGCGTGCCGGGCGGCGCGCGTCGCCCTCGGCGGGGTCGCGCCGACGCCCCGCCGGGTGCCCGACGCCGAGCGCATCCTGACCGGCGAGCGGCGGAGCGAGGCGCTCCTCGCCGCGGCCGGCGACGCGGCCCGCCAGGCCGTGGACCCGGTCGACGACCACCGGGGCTCGGCGGCATACAAGCGAGAGATGGCCGCGGTCTTCGTCCGCCGGGCCGTCGCCGCCGCGTGGGAGCGCGCCCGGGGGACGGCCGCGTGAAGCTCACCCAGCGCGGCACGGTCGCGGTCGAGCCGGCGCGGCTCTGGGCTTTCCTGATGGACGTGCCCCGGGTGGGCCGCTGCATCCCCGGCGTGGAGGCGATCCGGCCGCTCGACGACGGCCGCTACCGGGGGGTCTTCAAGGTGCAGGTCGGACCGATCCGGCTGGCCCTCGAGGGCACCCTCACGATCGAGGAGCAGGACCGGGACGCCGGGCGCGCCGCGATGCGGGCGGAAGCGAGCGACCGGCGGGCCGGCGGCGGCGTCCGCGCCCGCATGACCATGACCCTCGCCGCCGCCGACGGCGCGACCGAGTTCACCGTGGACACCGACCTCTCCGTGCTCGGCAAGATCGGCGAGTTCGGCCAGCCCACCATCAAGAAGAAGGCCGACAGCCTGATGCAAGAGTTCGTCACGAACGTCCAGGCGGCCCTCGTGGCCGGGTCGCCCACCGAACCAGGAGGCGAGCCATGAGCAACCGGGATCTCCGAGGCTGGCTGACGAGCGCCGAGCCCCTGGGCGAGGTCAAGACCGTGAAGGGGGCGGACTGGGACGTGGAGATCGGCGCGATCACCGAGCTCGCCCAGCACCGCGAGAACGGGCCGGCGGTGCTCTTCGACGAGGTGAAGGGCTATCCGGCGGGCTACCGCATCCTCGTCAACTCGCTGGGCTCGCTCCGCCGGACCGCGCTGACGCTGGGGCTCGACACGAACGTCACCTCGCCCATGCAGCTCGTCCGGGCCTGGCGCGAGCGCGCGCGGAAGATCATGCCGATCCCGGCGAAGGTCGTCGATGGCGGACCCGTCACCGAGCACGTGGACGTGGGCGCCGCGGTCGACGTCTTCAAGTTTCCCACGCCCAAGTGGCACGAGCACGACGGCGGCCGCTACATCGGCACCGGCAGCGTCGACATCACCCGGGACCCGGACGAGGGGTGGGTGAATCTCGGCTGCTACCGGGTCATGATCCACGACGAGCGGACGGTCGGGTTCTACATCTCGCCGGGCAAGCACGGCCGGATCCAGCGGGAGAAGTGGTTCGCCGCCCGCAAGCCCATGAAGGTGGCCGTCTCCATCGGACACGACCCGCTCGTGTTCCTGGCCGGCAGCATCGAGGTCCCCTACGGGGTGTCGGAGTACGACTGGATCGGCGGCGTCCTGGGGCAGCCGTTCGAGGTCATGCCGGGGCCGGAGACCGGGCTGCCGCTGCCCGCCAACGCCGAGATCGTCATCGAGGGGACCGCGCACCCCGAGCGGCTGGTCCCGGAGGGCCCGTTCGGCGAGTGGACGGGCTACTACGCGAGCGACACCCGCCCCGAGCCCACGATCCAGGTCGAGCGCGTGATGTACCGCTCGAACCCCATCATGCTCGGCAGCCCGCCGGGCAAGCCCCCCTCGGAGCTGACGGCGTACCGCGCCGTGATGCGGTCGGCCCTCATCTGGGACGAGATGGAGAAGGCGGGGATCCCCGACATCCAGGGCGTGTGGTGCCATCCGGCCGGCGGCACGCGCCTCCTGGTCGTCGTCTCGATCAAGCAGCGCTACGCGGGGCACGCCCGGCAGGCCGGGCTCGGCGCCATGGCGTGCCGGGCCGGCGCCTACCTCGGCCGCTACGTCGTGGTGGTGGACGAGGACATCGATCCGACGAACACGTGGGACGTGCTCTGGGCGGTCTGCACGCGCTCGGACCCGGAGAAGGACATCGAGATCCTCCGCCGCATGTGGTCCGGCCCGCTCGACCCCATCATCCCGCCGGGGCAGAAGGGGCTGAACTCCCGGGCGCTGATCGACGCCACGCGCCCCTACGAGTGGAAGGACAAGTTCCCCCGCGTGGCCATCTCCTCGAAGGAGGTCATCGAGGCCGCGCAGCGGAAGTGGGGCGGCATCCTGTTCGGCTCCTCGTAACGGAGTGGAGCCGTGGCCCCCGGGGGATCAACGCGAGGACCCGAGGAGGGCGGCATGACGCGATCGGGGTGCGGGGGGCGCCGGGTCGCGCCCTTCGCCCTGGTGCTGGGGCTCCTGCTGACCGGGCCGTCGGGGCCGGCCGCCGCCCAGGGCCTCACCAAGGTCACGATCGCCTACTCCGCGGTGGACGGGAGCTACCTGCCGCTCAAGATCGCGGAGGAGGCCCGGCTCTTCGAGAAGCACGGGCTGGACGCGGCGGTCGTCCTCATCCGGGGCGGCAGCATCACCATGAAGGCCCTCCTGGCCGGCGAGGTCGCTGCCGCGTTCATCGGGGGGACGCCGGTCGTCCAGGCCCGCGCCGCGGGCGGCGACGTCCGGTTCGTCTTCGGCCTCAGCAACACGCTCGTCTACCAGATCGTCGCCGCCCCGCACCTCGCGGGCAAGCTCACGCGCGTGGAGGAGCTACGGGGCCGCCGCGTGGCCATCAGCGCGCGGGGAGCGGAATCGGAGAGCGTGGTGCGCCTGGCGCTCCAGAAGCACCACGTCAACCCTCGCGAGGTGACGCTCCTCCAGATCGGCGAGTCGGGCGAGCGGCTCGCCGCGCTCAAGGCCGGCACCGCCGACGCGACCCCCCTCCCCTCGCCGCAGCATCTGCGCGCCGTCAAGGACGGGCTGCCCGTGATCATGGACGTGGCCCGAGAGCAGCTCGACTGGCTCCACGCCGGCGTCGCCATGACCGAGAGCCAGCTCCGCCGCGAGCCGCGCCTGGCGCTCGCCCTCGTCAGGACGTTCCTGGAGGCGACCCTGTACGGGTGGACGCACAAGGCCTTCACCAAGGCCGTGCTGGCGCGGTACGTCAAGAGCGAGGACGACGAGGTGCTCGAGCAAGGCTACCGGGACTTCGTCGAGCATCAGGCCCGGGACTTCCGCCCGAGCCTGACGGGCGTCCAGGCCGTCGTCGCGGAGCTCGCGGAGAGCAATCCGAAGGTCAAGGGCGTGAAGCCCGAGGACGTCGTGGACCTCGGCCCGTTCGAGGCCCTGGAGAAAGACGGCGTCGTCGGGGACCTCAAGCGCCGCTACCCCCGCTGACCCCGATGGCCGCCCCGTCCCCGGCCTCCGCCACGCTCGCCGCCCCGGCGAGCGCCGAGGTGCGGGCCGGCGGCTACCGGGTCCTCTCGCTCGTCGCCGCCGGCCACGCGGTGAACCACGCCTACACGGCCCTGCTCCCGATGCTCTACCCGGCCATGATGGACGCGCTCGGCTTCGGCTACAGCGAGCTGGGCGTCCTGATCGGGATCAGCCGGGCCCTCGGGCAAGGCGTCCAGTGGGTGCCCGGCTTCCTGGGCCGCGCGGTCCGGCGGAAGGTCCTCCTCGGCGTGGGCACGGTCGGCCAGGGCGTCTTCCTGGGCCTCACCGGGCTGGCGCACGGCTTCCTCGACCTCGTCGTCTGGCAGAGCCTCACCCGGCTCGCCGGAAGCCCCCAGCATCCGACCGGCAACGCGCTGATCCTGGACTACTTCGGCCGGACGCACCGCGGCCGGGTCCTCGCCATCCACTACGCGGGGGGGAACGCCGGCACGATCCTGGTGCCGCTGACGGGCGCCCTCCTGCTGACCACGCTCGGCTGGCGCGCCACGCTCGTCTGCTTCGCCCTGCCCGGGATCGCCGTCGGGCTCACGCTGCTGGGGGCGATCCGGGACGACTCCAGCGGCGCGGGGGCGGGCGGCGGGGAAGCCCTCGGGTTCCGCCGCGAGACGCTGGCGATCCTCCGCAACCGAAGCGTCCGCCTCATCATCGGCGCCCAGGCGATCGCGGCGGGCGGGCGCGGCCTCGGCGTCGTCATCACGTTCGTGCCGCTCTATCTCAGCCGCGAGCTCGGCCTCGGCGTCATGGACACCGGAGCCCTGTTCACCATGATGATGATCGGCAGCGTGGTGGGCCCGCTGATGGCCGGGTTCGTCTCGGACCGGCTCGGCGCCCGGAAGCCGATCCTGATCGCCACGTACCTGGCGTCCACGCTGATGACGGTCGTGCTGGCGCACCTGGGGGGCGGGGGGATGGGGCTGCTCGCGGTCGTCCTCTTCGTCCTCGGCTGCGTCGTCTACGCCGAGAGCCCGATGCTGCAGTCCCTCACCGCCGATGCCACCGAAGGGATCTCGCAGGACGTGGTCTTCGGGCTCTACCACACGATCGGCTTCGCCGCGGGCGCGCTCTGGGCCGTCCTCATGGGGAGCCTCGTCGACGCGCTGGGCTTTCGGCTGGCGCTCTACGTGACGGCGGCCTCGTACTCGGCGGCGGCCCTCTGGCTGCTCCCGCTCCGTGCGGCACCCCGGTCGGCCGGCGGCTAGATCGCCATGACGGACGCCGGCCTCAGCGTCGGGTTGCTGCATCCGGGCGAGATGGGCGCGACCGTGGCGGCCACCGTCCGCGCGGCCGGGGCCCCGGTCCTCTGGGCCTCCCAGGGGCGAAGCCCGGCGACGCGGGCCCGGGCGCTCGAGGTCGGGCTCCGGGATGCCGGGACGCTGCTCGCCCTGGTCGCGGAAAGCCGGGTGATCCTCTCCGTGGTCCCGCCCCACGGCGCCCTCGAGCTGGCGCGCGCCGTCGCCGCCCTCGGCTTCCGGGGTCTCTACGTCGACGCCAACGCCGTGGCGCTCGATACGGCCCGGGAGATCGGCCGCCTCGTGGAAGCCGGCGGCGCCCGATACGTGGATGGCGGGATCATCGGCCCGGCCAAGCGGCAGCGCGGCACGACCCGCATCTATCTCGCCGGCGCGGGCGCCGCCGAGGTCGCGGCCCTCTTCGCCGCCGGCCCCCTGGACGCGGTCGTCCTCGACGGCCCGCCCGGCGCGGCCTCTGCGCTCAAGATGGCCTACGCGGGCTGGAACAAGGGCAGCCAGGCCCTCCTCGCCGCCATCCGCGCGTTCGCGATCGCCCACGGGGTGGACCCGGCGCTCCTGGCCGAGTGGAAGATCTCGATGCCCGATCTGCCGGCGCGCTCCGAGCGCGCCGTGAGCGACAACGCCCGCAAGGCCTGGCGGTTCGTGGGCGAGATGGAGGAGATCGCCCGCTCGCTCGCCGCCGCCGGCCTCCCGGGAGGGTTCCACGAGGCGGCGCGCGAGATCTACCGCCGGCTGGCCGACTACAAGCACGCGACGACGCCGCCGCCCGTGGAAGAGGCCGCCGCCCGGCTTCTGAGGTCGCGGGAACCAGGCGGCTAGCTGCGCCGGGTCATCGAGAATCCCGCGTCACGGGACGGTCGGCGCGGCTACACGCCGGAGTCGGCGGGGCCCGCGGCGCCGGTGCCGCGGCTCGAGCGGTCCGCGAGCATGGTCTTCTTGACCTCGTCCTCGATCAGGTTCCAGATGTAGTCCTCGAGCTGGAGGAAGCGGGCGTCGCGCTTGACGGCGAGCTTCCGCGGGCGCTCGATGCCGATGGGGACGCTCTGCTTGACCCGCCCCGGCCGCGCGGTGAAGACGATCACGCGGTCGGAAAGGTAGATCGCCTCGTTGATCTGGTGCGTGATGAAGAGCACGGTCTTGTTCGCCGCGCGCCAGATCTCCAGCAGCTCTTCCTGCATCACCTCCCGGGTCTGGGCGTCCAGCGCGGCGAACGGCTCGTCCATCAGGAGGACCTGCGGGTCCATCACGAGCGCCCGGGCCAGGTTCACCCGCTGCTGCATCCCGCCGGAGAGCTCGTGCGGGTAGTGGTGCTCGAAGCCCCGGAGCCCGACCATCTCGATGAAGTGCTCGGCGCGCGGCCCCGCCTCCCGCGCGCCGAGCCCGACGCACTCCAGCCCGTATCGGATGTTCCCGAGGACCGTCCGCCAGGGGAGCAGGGAGGCGTCCTGGAAGACCATGGCGCGGTCCGGCCCGGGACGGGTCACGACCTTGCCGTCGAGCAGGATGCGGCCGCCCGTCGCCGGCAGGAGGCCATCCACCACGTTGAGGAACGTGGTCTTGCCGCACCCGGACGGGCCGACGATCGACACGAACTCGCCCTCCGCGATGGCGAGGGTGACGTCGTCGAGGGCCAGGAGCCGGCGGTCGCTCCGTGGCTGGTAGTACTCGAGCCGGATCCCCTGGGCTTCGAGCTTCACGGGCATGGCCCTACGTCGCCGCCTCGACCTTCCAGGTCCTGCTCACGTCGCGGCGCCGACCTTCGGCCGCCAGGTCTCGACCCGTCGCTCCAGGCGCCCCAGCGCCTCGATCATGAGGAGCCCGGCCCCGGCGATGATCACGACGCCGACGAAGACCTTGTCCGTCTGGAAGGAGGCCCCCGCCACCGTGATCATGAACCCGATCCCCGCGGTGGCGGCGTAGAGTTCCCCCACCACGATCCCCACCATGGCCCGCCCCACGCCGAGCCGGAGCCCGGCGAGGATGAACGGGACCGCGCTCGGCAGGATGATCGTCCGGAACAGGTGCCCCTTCGGCGCGTTGAAGCTCCGCGCCACCCGGAGCAGCCGGGCTTCCGTCGTGCGCACGCCCGCCAGGGCGTTGATGCAGATGGGGATCACGGCGCCGAGGAAGACGACGAGCACCTTGGACCAGATGCCGATCCCGACCCAGATGATGATGAGGGGCAGGAGCGCCACCCGCGGTGTCGCGTTCAAGGCCGAGACGAACGGCTCGACGGCGTAGCAAAACCGTCGGAACCAGCCCGCGGCCAGCCCCACCGGGATCCCGACCGCGATGGCCAGGCCAAAGCCCAGGGCGAACTCGAGGCCGCTCACCCGAAGGTCGTTCCAGATCTCGCCGGTGGCGAACAGGCGCCCCCCCGTCCGCACGATGGCCGTCGGCGCGGACAGGAAGATGGGCGCGATGCGCCACCGCGCCGCCGCCGGCCCGAGCACGGGCTCGAGCAGGCTCGCCCACCATCCCCGCGTCAGGCCCTCCCAGAAGACGAGGAACAGGGCGACCGTGACCGTCCCCAGGATGGCGCGCTCGTATGCCAGGTAGAGCCGGACCAGGCGCGGGGCCCGGGCGACCGCCGGCACGAGGAGCTCGTCTTCGGCGACGTGCGCCATCGCCCCGGCTATGTCGCGGAGCCGACCTTCGGGCGCCACTCGTCGAAGCGGCGCTCGAGGCGGTTGAGGAGCTCGACCACGACGACCCCGGTCGCCGTGATGATCAGGATGCCGACGAAGACCTTGTCGGTCTGGAAGGTCGCGCCGGCCACCGTGATGAGAAAGCCGATCCCGGCGGTGGCGGCGTAGAGCTCCCCCACCACGACGCCGAGGAGCGCCCGGCCCGCGGCGTAGCGGAGCCCCGTGAAGATGAAGGGCACGGTCCCGGGGAACACGATGCTCAGGAAGATCTTGAGCTCCGAGGCCCCAAGGCTGCGTGCGACCTTGAGAAATCGCTCCTCGGTGGTCCGCACCCCCGAAAAGGTGTTGACGAGCATCGGGATCACGGCCCCCAGGAAGACCACGACGATCTTCGACCAGACGCCGATCCCGAACCAGATGATGATCAGGGGGAGCAGCGCCACGCGCGGGACGGCGTTCAGGATGTCGATGAACGGGCTGAGGCAGAAGTGGAGCCGCCGGTACCAGCCGATGGCCAGGCCGAGCGGGATGGCGATGCCCGCCGCCATCAGGTAGCCCACGACGAACTCGGTCGCGCTCACCCGGAGGTCCGTCCAGATCTCGCCGGTCGCGAAGAGCCGGTAGCCGGCCCGGGCGACGAGCGTCGGCGAGGAGAGGAAGAGCGGGTCGACCAGGCGACTCCGCGTCACCCCTTCCCAGGCCAGGAAGAAGGCCAGGACCGCGGCGCCGCCGATGAGGAACCGCTCGTGCTCGGACCACAACCGGCCGAGCCGCGAGGTCTCGACGCCGACGGCGGCGTCGAGAGGCCGGCGTTCCGCGCGGTCGCTCTCCGCGGCGCTCATCGGCGGAGCCGGCGCGAGGGACGTGCCGGCATGCGCGGCCCGGGGCGGCTCATCGGCGGTAGAGCTGGTCGATGAAGCCGTCCTGGTCCAGCCGCTTGAGGATCGAGACGTCCACGAGCTGCTCCGCCCTGAGCTGCGCGATCTTCGGGTCCTTCTCGCCCATCACCTGGATGGTGCCGGCGATCGCCTCCATGCTCGGATAGGGCTTGCGCTCGACCTTCGGGAGGAGGTCCCGGTAGGCCGCCTCGGCCTTCGCCACGTCGAGCCGGAGGTTCCGGGCGAGGACCTCCGTCACCGGCCGGCGATTGGCCGGATCGAGGATGTAGGCGTTGCCGGCGAGGATGCTCCGCACCACGCTCTCCACGACCTTCGGCTGCTCGGCGAGGTACCGGCGCGTGCTGACGAGGGCGTTGTTGATGAACGGCACCCCGAGGCTCTCCATGTTCCCGAGGAAGCTGAAGCCCCTGTCCTTGACGGGCCCCGCGACCGACGGGTCGATGAGGGTGCCGTCGATGCGGCCGCCAAGCAGCGCCTGCGCCCGGAGCGCCTCGTCCCCCACGGTGAGGAACGTGATCCGGTCCCGGACCGGGTCGAGCCCGAAGTGCCGGAGCATGAGGACCGACGCCACGTGGGAGGTCGCGCCCGGCCCGCTGATCCCGAGGACCCTGCCCTTGAGGTCCGCCGGCGTCTTGAGCTCCGGCTTCGCCCAGATGTCGAACGTCACCTTGTTCGTGATGCCGAGCACGATGACCGCGTCGCCCCCCGCGGCCACGGCGGAGGCCACGGTGGGGACCCCCGTGAACCCGATGGGAATCGAGCCCGACAGGATCGCCTGGGTCATCTGCCGCCCGCCCTCGACCAGCGTGGCGGTGACGTCGAGCCCGTACCGGGCGAAGGTCCCGGCGTCCCGGGGGACCCACAGGGCGGCGATGTCGTTCCGGACGTTCGAGTGGCCGATGACGATCCGGGTGAGCGCCGGCTGCCCCGAGGCCGCCACCGTGACGAGGAGCGACATCGCGACCCCCAGCACGGCCAGACGTCGCGGTCGGCTCACCGGAGCATTGCTGGATTCGGCCCTGCCCGGCGTACGCGGCATGGTACCGGCCCGAGACCCGAGCAGATCAAGGCCGCAGGCCGAGCGCGTCCCGGCCGTGAGGCCAGACGCCGGGATGCGACGGGGATCGGCCCGCTCACGGGTGGACGTCCTGGAGAAACCACTCCGTCGGGATCTCCCGGCCGACCCCTTCGGCCCGGGCCCGCTGGTAGACCCGCGCCCCGACGGCGGCGAACTGGAGCCCGGTCCCGGCGTTGTTCACGAAGCAGCTGATCTCGTGGGGCCCGCGGCGCGCCCGCGCGGTCCCGCGGATGAGCTCCGTCAGCTCGGGCACGCCGTCCCACGCCACCTCCGGCGCCGCCTCGGCCAAGCCCACGCCCAGGAGCGGCAGCGGGTCGTCCCCGATCACGGCCTCGGCGCGGCCCGGGAGATAATTGCGGGGCCCCTCGGCCCGATGGTGGAGGACCACGACATCCGCCCTCGCGATCACGGGCGCGCCCAGCTCCGCCGTCTTGACGCAGGTCACGTGCATCCCCGGCCGGAGCCACTCCGGCCGGATCACGGGCGCCACGGCGTTCGTCGCGGCCGCGACGATGTCGGCCCCGCCCACCGCATGCTCCGGGCGGTCCACGGCGTCCACCTCCAGGCCGAGCTTCAGGCTCATCGCCTTGGCGAACCTCTCCCGGTGCTCGGGCGTCGGGCTGTAGACCCGCACGCGCTGGAGCGGGCGGACGACGGCCAGCGCCTCGACCTGCGCGCCCGCCTGCCAGCCGGACCCCAGCAGGCCGAGCACCCGGGCATCCTCGCGCGCCAGGCGCCGGGCGGCGATGGCGCTCGTCGCCCCCACGCGCATCTTCTGGAGGTAGCCGTCCGGCATGATGGCCAGGAGCTCCCCGGTCTCGGTGCTGTAGAGCTCCACGTGGCCGGCATACCGCCCGCGGGCCGCGGGAAGCTTCGCCTTCAGCACGCCGTGCGGCCCCGCCTTCCAGGTGATGTGGTCGGAGTTGATCCGGAGCGCGGCGATGCCGAGCGAGGGGATGACCCCTTCCATCGACTTGAAGACGTAGTAGGTCTCCGGTCGCCCGGTGGGCGCGTAGAGGTCCGTCCGCGGCCGGTGCTGGGCGCGCCCGGCGGCCAGCTCGGCGTAGGCGATCTCGAGCGCCTCGAGGCACGCGTCCATCGGCAGGAGGCGCTCCACCTCGTCGTTGCTCAGGACGAGCATGCCGTCACTCCGCCGAGGACGACGAGATGCGACGCGGATCGGCCCGGGCCGGTCACGGGTGCACGGTCTGGAGGAACCAGTCCGGTGGCAGCTCGCGCCCCAGGCCCCGGGCGCGGGCGCGCTCGAGCACCCGGGCCCCCACCGCCGCGAACTGGGCCCCCAGCCCGATGTTGTTGACGAAGCCCGTGATCGCCTCGTCGTCGGTCCGCCCGGTCGCCCGGCCGGTCACGAGGTCGGGGAGCGTGGGGAGCCGTGACCACGGCAGGCTCCGCCGCGTCGGGTGGTCCCGCAGCGCGAACCCGGCCGCGGCGAAACGGCGGCCGAGGTCGTCCGAGGCCGCGTGGACCTCCATGTCGTGCGTGTGGATCACGAGCGGCCGGCAGCGGGCCAGCGCGGCGTCGTCGGGCTCGTCGCGCTGCATGACCGAGAGGTGCATGCCCGGGGTCAGCCAGTCGCCCTTGATCACGGGCTCCCGGCTGTTCGTCGCGGTGACGGCGATGTCGGCCCCCTCGAGGGCGGCCTCCGGCGCGTCCGCCGCCCGCACCTCGACCGCGAGCGTCCGCTCCATCTCCTTGGCGAAGCGTAAGCGGTGGTCGGCGGTGGGGCTGTACACGCGGATCGCGTCGACGGGGCGCACCCGGCAGAGCGCCATGAGCTGCGCCCCGGCCTGCCAGCCCGAGCCCAGGATGCCGACGCGCCGCGCATCGCGCCGCGCCAGCCGGCGCGCGGCGACGCCGTTGGTGCCACCGACCCGCATCCGCTGGATGACGCCATCCGGCATGATGCCCAGGAGCTCGCCCGTGGTCGAGCTGAAGAGCAGGACCAGGCCGAGCCAGCGCCCCCCGGGCGCGGCCGGGAGCTTGACGCGGCGGCGCTTCCCGTCCACGAGCGGCCAGGTGACGATGTCGGAGGTGAGGCGCAGCGCCGCCACGCCCAGACTCCCGACCCCGCCGCTCATCGATTTGAGATAGTGGGCCGCCGGCGCGTCGCGGACGCCCGCGGTCGGCATGTGGAGATCGGCCCGCGGCGTGGCCGCCGCCGCGCCCTCGCCCAGCTCCCGGTAGAGGCCCTCGAGCGCCTCGAGGCAGACCTCCATCGTGAGGACCGCCTCGATCGCGTCGTTGTCGAGGAGCAGCGGCACCGGGGGTCTCAGCGATACAGGCGGTCGATGGCGCCCGATTCGTCCAGCTCCTTGAGGAAGCGGACGTCGACGACCGCCTCGGGCTTGAGGCTCAGGGCCCGGGGATTCTTCTCGCCGGCCTCGTCGATGATGAGCTGGAGGCCCTTGAGCGTCGGGTAGGGCTTGCGGGGGGTGCGCTTGAGCCCGATCTCCGTGTAGGCCTCTTCGATGGCCTCCCGGTCGGCGCTCTTGAGGTACCGGGCGATGACCGCGAGACTCTCCGCCTTGCGGGTCTTGTAGTAGTGGATGCCTTCGACGTAGGCCTTGACGAACCGCCGGACCGTGTCGGCCTGCTTCTGGATGAAGGCCCGGGTCGTGGCGATGCCGGTGTGCTGGTACTCGAGCCCCAGCTCGCCCAGGTCGGCGATGATGTTGAAGCCGAGCTTCTTCGCCATGAGCGTGGTCGGGACCTCCACCAGTGTGGCCTGGATCGACCCGGCCTTGAGCGCCGCGAACCGCGCGGGCTCGGCCCCGATCTGGAGGATGGGGACGTCCCGGTCCGGCGCGAGGCCGAAGTGCTCGAGCATGAAGCGGGCGGCGAAGTCGTTGGACGAGCCGAAGCGCGAGACCCCGAGTGTCTTCCCCTTGAGCTGCCGGGGGTCGGTGATCTCCGGGGCCGCCACGACCTTGAAGTTGAGCGTGTTGAAGGCCCCGAGGATCATGACCGCGTCCGAGCCGGCGAGCCGGCTCTGGACCACCGCGCTGCCCCCGACCTGGACGATGGGCACGTCGCCGGCGAGCAGGGCCTGCGTGGCCTTGGAGCCGCCCTCGATGAAGGAGAGCGTCACGGCGAGCCCGTTCTTCTCGAAGAGCCCCGCCTCCCTGGTGACCCAGAGCGGGGCCTGGTTGGCGGTGATCGCGCTGTAGCCGACCCGCAGCTCCTCCCCGCCGGCCGGCAGGGCGACGGCCAGGAGCCAGCCGACGAGCAGACCCGGCGCGACCCGACGGCCCGGCCGGAGGAGGCTCATGCCACCCGGGTGAGGCGCGCGCGACGCCGTCATGGTCAGCGGGGCTGGATGACCACGTCCAGCAGCGCCGGACGCCCGTCGTCCTTGACGACCCGCAGCGCGCGCCGGAGGGCCGGCCCGAGCGCCCCCGGCTCCTCGATCGGCCCCTCGGCGTGGATGCCGAAGCCCTGCGCGATCGCGGCGAAGCTCGGAGCAGGCTCCTCGATCCGGATCCCGATGCCCTTGTTCTCCACCGGCCGACCGCGCGCCACGGCCATCCGCTCCTGGTGCTCCTCGTCGTTGTAGTAGGAGCGATTGTTACACATGACGATGAGCAGCGGGAGCCCGTGGTGCGCCGCGGTGAAGAGCCCGCTGGTGACGTAGAGGAGGTCGCCGTCGGACTGGAGATCCACGCAGACCTTGCCGCCGGCGCGATGGGCCAGCGCGACGCCCAGGGAGGCCCCGAGCCCGTAGCCGAGCCCGGCCCCCCCGCTTCCGCCGTAGGTCCGCTCCGGCCGCCAGTCCCAGAGGCGGCGGGCCCACCCGTTCGCGGTGCCGTTGGTGAGCACCCAGTCCTCCGACCGGATCGCCTCCCACACCGCGGCCGCGAGTGCCGCCGGGGCGATGGGACGTTCGGCGCGCTTCCGCTCCGCCGTCCGGCGCCACTCCTCGCCCAGGGCCTGGTGGCGGGCGCCCAGCCGCTCGGCGCGGGCCTGGCGCGCCGCGGCCCGCGGGTCCTTCTTGAGACGGTCCTCGACCAGCTCGACCAGCAGGGGGAGCGCCACGGCCGCATCCGCCGCGATGGGGAGGTCGACCGGGACCAGGGAGAGCGCGGTGTGCGCCCAGCTCCGGAAGGCGTAGTCGTTCAGCGAGATCGCGATGAGCGTCTGCCGGTCCCGCACCAGGCGCACCTGGCGCGTGGTGCGGTCCACCTCGCCCAGCACGCCGAGGAAGTCCTGGACGTCGAGGGCCACGATGACGTCGGCCGCCTCCACGACCTCCCGCGTGGCGCCGCTCAGGTCCAGCGGATGCCGGTTTCCGAAGCTCGCCCGCCCCCGGTGGCCGTCGCCGAGATCGACCACGGGCGCCGCGAGCAGCTCCGCGAGACGCCCGAGGCTCGCCTCCGCCCCGGGCCGGCGGCCCAGGCTCTCCACGAGGATGGCCGGCGACTCGGCGTCGCAGAGCTGCCGCGCCGCCTCCGCGAGCGCGCGCGGATCGGCTTGAGGCGGCGCCGGGGGGGCGAAGCGCGCCAGCTCCGGCAGCGGGATCGGGCCCGACAGCCGTGCCTCCTGCAGGGCCGCGTCCAGGCAGAGATAGACCGGGCCCTGGGGCTCCGTCCGCGCGATCCGCCAGGCGCGCACGAAGGCCTCCGGGATGGCCGGGACGCTGGCCGGCTGATCGTCCCACTTGACGTAGTCGCGGACCAGCGTCCCCTGCACCAGGGCCGTGTGAATCCAGTCGATCCAGGGGCGCCGGTGCGCGGTATCCATGGGCCCGGTGCCGCCCAGGACGAGCACGGGGACGCGGTCGCAGAAGGCGTTGAAGATGGCCATGCTGGCGTGCTGGAGCCCCACGACGTCATGCGTGATCGTCGCCATGGGCGTCCCCTTCGCCTTGGCGTAGCCGTGGGCCAGGCTGACCGCGATCTCCTCGTGACAGCAGAGGACGATCTCGGGGCGGCGGTTCCCCCCGTAGTTCACCAGGGAGTCGTGGAGGCCCCGGAACGTGGCGCCGGGGTTGAAGGCGACGTACTCGATGCCCGCGGCGCGCATGAGGTCGACGACGAGATCCGACCCGTACTCGGGCCCGGTCGGCAGGGGGCGCGTCGCGACGCTCATCGCCGTCGCCTGCGCGAGGGATGTGCCGGCATGGACGGCCCGGGGCGGCTCATGGCCCCCAGAGCTTCCGGAACAGGCCTTCGCGCTCGAGCTGGTCGAGGAAGCGCGTGTCCAGCATGTCTTCGGGCTTGAGCTGTCTGGCCTTCGGCTCCTTCTCGCCCAGCGCGGCGAGAATCGCGGCGAGCCCCTTGCGGCTGACGTGGGGCACGCTCTCCAGGTAGTCGCGGAACTGGGCGTAGGTGTCCTCCAGCACCTCGGGGTCGCTCACCTTCGTGTACTTCTGCAACACGCGCAGCGCCGTGGGCTTGCTCGTCTTGAAGAGGTGCACGGCCTCGGCATACGAGCGCACCACCCGGGCGGTCGCCTCCTCGTTCACCTTCACGTACGACCGGGTGCTGCCGAACGCCACCGCGGCGTACTCGGGGCCGTCCCTGGCCAGGTTCACGAGCTCGCCGAAGCCCGCCTTGCGCGCGCGGCTGTTGGTCGGGGGGGAGAGGATCCCGCCGTCGATCTGGCCCGCCGTGAGCGCGGTCAGGATGTTGGGCACCTCCATGAGGGGGAGCAGCTGGTAGTCGCCCGGCTTGAGCCCCGCGGCGCCGAGCGCCACCAGGCTGGCCGTGTGCGTGGTGGAGCCGATCCGCGTGATGCCGATCTTCTTCCCCCTGAGGTCGGCCAGGCGCCTGATGTCGGGTCGGGCCAGAAGGGAGAAGACCAGGCGATTGGTGACGCCGGCCAGGAGCACGACGTCCCCGCCCTGCAGGTTCGCCTCCACGGAGTTCTGACCGTCCAGGGCGGAGAAGTGGAGCTCGCCGGCCAGCATCGTCTGGATCGCGCGCGAGGTCGAGGGGATGTGGACCAGCTCGACGTCCACGGCGTTCTTCCTGAAGATCCCCTCCTCGTACGCCACCCACACGCCGCTCATGGCGCCGCTGACGGCGGTCCAGTTGATCTTGACCTTCCCCTGGCCCCACGCGGAGGAGGCCGAGAAGGCCAGCGCCAGCAGGAGGGCGACGGCCCGCCGGGCGACGGGGGTCACGGCGACTCGCCGGACCGGCTCAGGTGCCGGGCTTGAAGATCTCGCGGAAGAGCGCGACATGCCGATCGAACTCCTCCATCGCCTGCGTGTCGAACGGCAGGAGGCGATAGGGCTTGAGATACGGCACCGTGACGTCCGGTCGCGCGGGGACCCGGTGGACCTCCCTCAGCGTCTCCATCCCGGCGCGGGAGATGATGAAGTCGTAGAAGAGCGCCGCGGCATGGTGGCTCGGTCCGGCGTTCGTCATGGCGATGCCGATCCGGTGGATCGGGATGACGCCGTCGAGCGCGGCCCAGTCGACCGGCGCGCCTTTGGCCTTGAGGCGCTCCACGTTGTGCACCTGGAGCTCCGCCGCCAGCGGAAACTCCCCCGCCGCGACGAGCTGGCCGATCAGGGAGTGCCCCTTCCGGAACTGGATCTCCTGGCGCGCGAGCTGCCGGAAGTACTCCAGCGCGGCGTCGCGGCCGTCGCGCTTCTCGAGGTACCGCAGCGAGGTGACGAACCAGGAGAAGGCTTCCGTCTCGAGCGCGATGACCCCCTTCCACCGGGGCAGCAGGAGGTCACGGTACGTCCGGGGCGCCGCCTCGCGCGGGACGAGCTTCGTGTTGTAGGCCACGACCCAGGCCGAGATGTACATGCCGGTCCAGTAGCCCTGGGGATCCTTCATCTCCGGAGGATAGGCCGCCTGCTCGGGCGACTCGTAGCGGACGAGCAGGTTCCGCTTCGTCAGGAAGCTCAGCTCGATCTCCGGCAGCGAGATCACGTCTGCCTTGAGGGCCTTCGCCCGTGACTCCGCCACGACCCGCTCGAGCATCTTCTCGCTGGGCGCGCGGAGGTGGTCCACCCGGAGGAAGGGGTAGTGCTCCTGGAACTTCCGGATCAAGGCCAGGGAGTCCTCCACGTCGGCACTGGAGTACCAGAGGAGGCCGCCCTCCCGTCGCGCGCCCTCGAGGAGCCGGTTCGCGCGCTCCGCGCCGCGGAGGGAGGCGATCGCCCCGAGGGCCGCCTCGCGCGTCTGGGCCGGGGCGGGCCCGGGCAGCGTCAGGAGCAGGGCCAGGAGGAGCGGGCCAACCCCGATCGTCCTCGCCATGGTGTGTCCCCGGCCGCTCAGAGACGGAGCAGGCGCGCCGCGTTCTCGCCCAGGATCAGCGCCTTGTCCCGGCTCGTCAGGTCCGTCCGTGCCGTCAAGCCGGCGACGGTGCGCGGATACTCCGAGTCGAAGTGCGGGTAGTCGGTGGCCAGGCAGATGTGGTCGGCCCCGATCTCGCCGATCGCGACCGGCAGGAGCTTCTCGTCCACCTCGCAGGTCACGTAGCAGTTCCGCTTGACGTACTCGGAGGGCGGCATCGCGATCCGGTCGGCGCCGGTCAGGGTCGGCCGCTCCCTCGCCCACTCGTAGTCGTCGTCCATGCGGTGCATCCAGTAGAGGATCCACTCCGCGCTGCACTCGAAGAAGACCACCCGGAGCGACGGGAACCGCTCCAGGACGCCGCCCAGCACCAGGGCGACGAGGGCGGCCGTGCAGTTCATGGGGCGGCCCAGCACGTGGAGCTTGAAGAAGCTGTCGAAGCGGTCGGTCAGGTCGCCGTCGCTGTTGGGGTGGCAGAAGAGCGGCACGCCGAGCTGCTCCGCCGCCTCGTAATAGGGATAGAAGACCGGGTCGTCCAGATTCCGCGGCCCGCAGTAGGCGACGAGGTGCGCGGCCTTCATGCCGAGCTCGCCCACGCACCGCCGGAGCTCGCTCGCCATCTCGTCCGGGCACCCGGCCGGCGCCATGGCCACCGGCAGGAACAGCTCCTCGTACCCCTTGACCAGGCCGGTGACCCAGTTGTTGTAGGCCCGGCAGAGCGCCACCCCCAGGCCCCCCACGTTCCGCGTCGGAATGCCGATGCCGGTCGGAAAGATCACCTGCGCGTCGATCCCTTCCTTCCGGACGTCCTGGCGCCGTCGCTCCATGTCGTACCCGCCGACCTGTCGCTCGGCCATCTCCGGGCAGAGCTCGGGATCGTACATGTACGGGTGCTTGAAGATGGCACGCGCCCGGGGGTCTCCGACCTCCAGGGCGTGGACGAAGCGCGTCTGATGATGCCGGCCGGTCCCCACGCGCACCGGGGTGTGCTTCGCGTACGGCTCCTCGAGGCGGTAGACCTCGTCCAGGAAGTAGCCTTCCCGCAGGTGGGAGTCCAGATCGACGATCATGGCGGGCCGCCCCTCTCGCTGTACCGTAGCAAAGGCCCGGGGCGGCCCACAAGCGTCTCCCCCGGGGCGGTCACTCGATGGGGACGAAGATGCAGTGTCGGAGCGTGTCGCCGACCGCCTTCGAGAGGTGCCCCTTGCCCTTGGTGTCCTCGACCAGCAGGACCTCGCCGGCGCCGATGACCCGGCTCTCGCCGTCGCTCGCGGTGATCCGCACGCCGGCGTCGAGGTTGATGATGTACTGGCGGCGGGGCGCGTTGTGCCAGTCGAGGTCGTAGGTCGGAGGCACCTGACGGAAGATGATCCCGGCGGCGGGAAACCGCCGGGAGGTCCGCCCGCTCCGGGTCTCCTCGACCCACTCCACCTCGATGTCCCGGAAGTGGGACTCCCCGCTCGGGTCGGCGTAGAGGTTGTGGATGCGCATGCCCGCTCCTTCCGGTTGCGCGCTCCGGGCCAGAAAGCGCGCGGTCAGCGCCACGAACTCCGCGGCGGCGTCTCGACTCGTCATGGCCTGGCTCGGATCGCGGGGGTGGAGGATCCCGGGCTCGTCCCGTCGGGTGAGGTGCCGGTGTCGAGCACGTTAGCAAGGCGAGCGCGCGAGCGTCAAGCCGGCGTGCGCCGGCGCGACGCCGCCGGTGCGCGCGGCCCGCACCGGCTTGACAGGCCGGCCCGCTCCTGCCTAGCGTGGTTCCAGGGTGCCCCGCCGGAGGCGCAGGCCATGAACCGCACCGCCGTCCTCGGGCTGGCCGTCGTCGTCGTCGCCCTGGCGCCGCCGATCTCTCCGGCGGCGCCCGGGGAGCGCCTGGCGCTCAGCGCGACGAGCCCCACCGCCTCGGAGTGGGACCTCCTGACGGCGCGGGACCAGGGCCTCTTCGCCCGCGAGGAGCTGGACGTCCAGGTGAGCTACATGGCTCCCCAGCTCGTCATCCAGGCGCTCCTGGCCGGCCAGGTCCACGTCGCGCGCTCGGGCACCCACTTCGGCGTCATGGCCGCCAGCCGGGGCGCCGATCTCCGGATCGTCGCCGCCGCCCTCTACGGCTACCCCTACGACCTCATCAGCCGCCCCGAGGTCACGTCGCTGGCCGATCTCCGCGGCCAGAAGATCGCCGCGGCCTCGCTGGCCAGCATCACCACGGTCATCTTCAAGGACGTGATGGCGCGGAACGGGATCCGCCCGTCGGAGTACACGCTGCTGTTCGTGGGCGGGAGCGCGGAGCGGTACCAGACGTTGCTCTCCGGCCAGGTGGCCGCCTCGCTGGCCGAGAACCCGCCCTTCAACTACCGGGCGCTCGACGCGGGCCACCGCCTCCTCTTGCGGTACAACGACCTGATCCGGAACCTGCAATACGTCTCGTATTTCGTCGCCTCGAAGTGGGCGGCCGAGAACCGGCCGCTCCTGACCCGGTTTCTCCGCGCCGTGGTCCGGGCCCAGCGGTGGCTCAACGATCCCGCCAACGAGCGGCAGGCCGTCCGGACGCTCGGGCAGCACCTGCGGATCGACGAGCGCACGGCGTCCCAGACCTACCGGCACATGATCGTCGACGGGAAGGCCTACCGCGGCGAGGCGGCGATCGACGGCCCGGGGCTCGCCGAGGTCGTCCGGATCCTCGCCGACTACGACCTCGTCGCCAGGCGGGAGCCCTGGGAGGTCTTCGCGGACCCGTCCTACGTGCAGGCCGCCCGGACCTCGGCCGAGTGACCGCCCGGGTCCCGCCGAACCGGCCCGCGCCCCCCGCCCGTCTTACCGATCGTCCCCGCGCCGAGCCCCAGTTGACAGCACGCGCGCGCCGCCTCTATAACGAACGCTAGATAGAGATGGCCGCCCTCGCCCCCCCTGCCCCGCGTGCCGCCGCCCCCGAGCGGATCCTCCGCGCGGCGACCGCGCTCTTCCGCGAGCGCGGCTACCATGGCACCTCCGTGCGGACGCTGGCGCGCGCGCTCCGCGTGGAGGTCCCCAGCCTCTACTACCATTTCCCCTCCAAGCAGGAGATCCTCTTCGCCCTTCTCGACCGCACGCTCGACGAGCTCCTGCACGGCCTGGGGCGGGCCGTGGCGGCGGCCCATGGCGCGGAGGCGCGATTCCGGGCGGCCGTGCGCTTCCACGTCCTCTTCCACGCCCACCGCCGCCACGAGGCGTTCCTGAGCCACAGCGAGCTGCGCTCGCTGACCCCGGCCAACCTGCGCCGCATCATCGCCAAGCGCGACGACTACGAGCGCGTGTTCCGCGACCTCCTCGCCGCCGGCGTCCGGGCCGGCGTCTTCCACGTGCCCGACGTGAAGCTGACGGCCATGGCCGTGCTCACCATGTGCACGGGGGTGGCGACGTGGTTCTTCGAAGGCGGGCGGCTCGCCCCCGAGGCCATCGCCGACCGCTACGTCGAGCTGATCGTGCGCAGCGTCGATCGGCGCGCGAAAGGACCTCTGTCATGACCTTCACCACCCTTCGCTACGACCTGCAGGACGGGATCGCCACCGTCACGCTGGATCGGCCCGAGAAGAACAACGCGATCTCGACCGAGATGCGCGCGGACTTCCGGGCGCTGGCCGACGAGCTGTACGCGAACGCCGCGGTGCGGGTGGCCATCGTCACCGGCAGCGGCAAGGCCTTCTGCGTCGGCGCCGACGTCGCCACCTTCGAGCGCGACTGGGAGACGCCGGCCTTCCGCGCCAACACGCGCCTGCTCACGAACTTCTTCAACGACCTCGAGGCGCTGGAGAAGCCGGTCATCGCGGCGATCAACGGGACGTGCGTGGGCGGCGGGCTCGAGCTCGCCCTGGCCTGCGACCTGCGACTGGCCGCCCGCGCCGCCCGCTTCGGCCTGCCCGAGAACAACCTCGGCCTCATCCCCGGCGTCGGCGGCTGCTCGCGGCTCGCCAAGCTGGTGGGGTTCGGGCGCGCCAAGGAGCTGGTGCTGACCGGGGAGATCATCACGGCCGAGGAGGCGCTCCGGCACGGCCTCGTCAACCGGGTCGTGGACGACGGCGCCCTCCCGGGGGAGGCGCGGGCCCTGGCCGAGCGGCTCAGGGGGCGCGCGCCGCAGGCGCTGGGGATCGCCAAGCGCGTGCTCCTGACCTGCATGAGCGCGGACCTCCAGACGGGGCGGACCCTGGAGAGCTTCGGACAGTCCATCCTCCTGAAGACGCGGGACCACCGAGAAGGGGTGACGGCGTTTCGCGAAAAGCGGCGGCCGGCCTTCGACGGGCGGTGAAGGAGCCAGTCATGGAGACGCCATTCCGGGACACGGTCGAGGCGGCCGACGTGCCGAAGATGCCCGCGGAGTACCAGGACCTGATCAAGCGGGTCCTCGCCATCCAGGCCGACTGCGAGATCGGCGGGCCCCACCTCTACGTGCGGAACATCCTGCCCGCGGCGCCCTCGCGGCTCGACCAGCTCATCGTGGCGCGCACCGCCGCCGAGGAGGCCGATCACTACCGGAAGGTGGCCCGGCTGGCCGGCGAGCTGGGCGTGGACGTCTCCTACCTCCTCCGCCGGCCCAACCGGGAGCGCTACCTGACGGCCTTCCGGGGCGAGATCACGACCTGGGAAGACTTCGCCGTCTTCGGGTTCCTCATCGACCGGGTGGGCCGGTACCAGCTCGAGGAGTTCGTCGGCGGCAGTTACGCGCCGCTCGACCGCATCCTGCCGGACGTCATCATCGAGGAGCAGGGGCACATCGACTACGGGCAGAACAAGACCGCGGAGTTCGCGGCCAAGGGCGGCGAGGCGCAGGCGCGGGCGCAGCGGGCCCTTGACGCCTGGTATCCGAAGGGCCTCGACATGTTCGGCAGCAGCACGTCGAGGCGCTCGGAGCGGTACCGCCACTGGGGCATCAAGCGCCGGACCAACGCCGAGGCGCGCGAGGCGTACATCCGGGAGGTCACGCCCCTCATCCAGGCGATGGGGCTGACGGTCCCCGACCCGACCGTGGGCCGTCAGTTCATGTAGGCCCGGAGGGCCCGACCATGGTGCCAGCGCCGAACACCGACGCCCTGGACGAGTACATGGAGGAGATGGTCCGGGCCCTCCATGCGGCCGTCAGCCGGGCCATGCCGCAGGTCGGCCGCAACCCCACGCTCGTGGACCAGGCCCTTCGAGACTGCCGGGAGATCCTCGAGGTCGTCCTGGAAGGCAACGTCTCGGAGTGGCTCGCGGAGAAGCGATCCTGAACGTCGTCGTCTGCGCCAAGGTCGTTCCGGTCGGCTCGGTGACGATCCAGATCGACCCCGCCGCCCGGCGGATGATCCGGAAGGACGTCAGCCAGGAGCTGGACCCCCAGGCCGCGAAGGCGCTGGAGGAAGCCCTGCGCCTGACGGAGCAGCAGGGCGGCACCGTGACGCTGGTCGTCATGGGCGGCGACGACGCGACGATCGGGATCCGCACCGCCCTGGCCATGGGCGCGACCGCCGCCGTCCACCTCTCGGATCCGGCCCTCGCCGGGTCCGACGCGCTGGGCACCGCGAAGGCGCTCGCCGCGGCCATCCGGAAGGGCGGCCCCTTCGACCTCGTCCTCTGCGCCACCGAGTCGAGCGACAGCTACACCGGGCTCGTCCCGGGCCAGCTCGCCCAGCTCCTCGGCCTCCCGCCGCTGACCTTCGCCACCGCGCTGACCGTGGAGGGGACCCGCCTCACGATCAAGCGCCAGAGCGAAGGCGGCTACGACGTCGTCACCTCCGAGCTTCCGGCGCTGGTGACCGTCACCACCGGCATCAACGAGCCCCGCTACCCCACCCTCAAGGGGATCATCGGCGCCAAGAAGAAGGAGATCCGGAGGTACACGGCCGCGGACCTCGGGCTCTCGCCGGCCGAGGTCGGCGAGAGCGGCGCCCGCGAGAAGGTCCTCACGGTGGGACGGCCGCCCGCGCGGCCGCCCGGCACGATCGTCCAGGACGATGGCGGGGCCGGCAGGCAGATCGCCGACTTCCTCGCCGACCTGAAGCTGATCTGAGCGCGCCGCGGGACATGGCCGAGCGCATCTGGGTCTACGGCGAGACGATCGACGGGCGGATCTCCCGCGCCACGCTGGAGATGCTGTCGAAGGCCGCCGAGCTGGGCACGGCGGAAGCGGTGCTGCTCGGCCCCGCGCCGGACGACGCCGTTCCCGCCCTGGCGGCGCACGGCGCGAGCACGGTGTACCGGTCGGCCGACCCCGTCTATCGGGACTGCCTGACGCTCCCGGCGGTGGAGACGGTGGCGACGCTGATCGCCGCCCACCGGCCGGCGGTCATGCTCTTCGCGTCGAGCTACGCGGGGCGCGACGTCGCCGCGGCGCTCTCGGCGCGGCTGGACTGCGGCGCCCTCACCGACGTGGGCGGGCTCGCGCTCCGGGACGGGGCCATCGAGGCCACGATCCCGGCCCTGGGCGGAAGCTATCTGAACACGAGCACGCTCACCGGGCCGGGCACGAAGCTCGTCCTGGTGCGCCCGAAGGCGTTCGAGGCTCGGCCGCGCGAGACCCGCGCGACGGTCCAGGAGGTCTCGCCGCCGCACGACGCGGCGCTCCGGAAGATCCGCGTGACCGACCGCGTGGTGGCCGCGCGCGAAGGGCCCCAGCTCGAGGACTCCCGGGTCATCGTCTCGGGCGGCCGCGGCCTCAAGGCGCCGGAGCACTTCGCGCTCCTCCAGGAGCTGGCGGGGCTCCTGGGGGGCGCCGTCGGGGCGACGCGCGCGGCGGTCGACGCGGCGTGGGTCCCCTACGCCCTGCAGATCGGGCAGACCGGCAAGACCGTGAAGCCGGACCTCTACATCGCGTGCGGGATCTCCGGGGCGATCCAGCACCTGGCCGGCATGAAGGGATCGAAGACCATCGTCGCCATCAACACCGATCGGGACGCGCCGATCTTCCAGGTGGCCGACCTCGGCGTGGTCGGCGACGTGTTCAAGGTCGTGCCTCAGCTGATCGAAGAGCTGAAGCGGCGCAAAGGGGCGTGAGAAGGAGACCGCGATGGCCCTGGTGAACTACACGGCGAAGGACGGCGTGGCGGTGCTGGAGCTCAGCAACCCGCCGGCGAACTCCTACACCCACGAGATGCTGCGCGAGCTGGACGAGGCGATCCTGAAGGCCCGGTTCGACGAGGGCGTGCACGTCCTCGTCCTGCGCGGGGCCGGCGAGAAGTTCTTCTGCGCCGGCGCCCACATCGACCTCCTGTCCAAGGCCACCAGCGAGTACAAGCGGAGCTTCGTGCTCCACGGGCACGAGACGCTGGTGCGCCTCACGAACACCCCCAAGCTCGTGATCGCGGCGATCAACGGCCACGCCACGGGCGGCGGCCTGGAGATCGCGCTGTCCTGCGACGTTCGCATCGGCGTCGAGGGCGTCGGCAAGCTCGGGCTGCCCGAGTCGGCGCTGGGCGTGATGCCGGGAATGGGCGGGACCCAGCGGCTCACGCGCGTCATCGGCACGGGCAAGGCGATCGAGATGATGGCCCTCGCGGAGACCGTGGGCATGGACGAGGCGCTGCGGCTGGGCCTCCTCCAGCATCTCTGGCCGGCGGAAGGGTGGTGGGACCGAGTGCTGGACCACGCCCGGAAGTTCGTCCCCCCGGCCCGCGCCAGCAAGGTCGTCGGCCTCATCAAGCGCGCCGCCCAGTCGGGTGCGGAAGCCTCGCTGGGCGAGGGCCTCGCCCTGGAGCGGGAGATGATCCAGCAGGCGTTCGAGAGCCGGGACGCGGCGGAGGGCCTCCGGGCGTTCCTGGAGAAGCGGAAAGCCAACTTCACGGGCGTCTGACGGGGCGCGGAGGCCGCGGAGTGCGCCTGCAGGGCAAGGTCGCCATCGTCACCGGCGGCGGGCACGGAATCGGCGCCGCGTACTGCGAAGGCCTGGCCAAGGAAGGCGCCGCGGTGGCGGTCGCCGAGCTGGACGCCGCCGCCGCGCGCGCCGTGGCCGCCGCGCTCGAGAAGGCCGGCCACCGGGCGCTCGCCGTGCCCACCGACGTCTCCGACGAGGCCGGCACGAAGGCCATGGCGAGCCGGGTGCTGGAGGCCTTCGGGCGGATCGACGTGCTGGTCAACAACGCGGCGGTCTTCAGCACGATCCCCATCACCCGCGCCCGCATCGACGAGCTCAGCCCGGAGGAGTGGGATCGCGTGATGCTGGTCAACCTCAAGGGCGTCTTCTTCTGCTGCCGCGCCGTGCTGCCGGCCATGCGGCGGCAGGGCAGCGGATCGATCATCAACATCGGGAGCGGCACGGTCTTCGCCGGGCCGCCGACGCGCATCCACTACATCACCTCGAAGGCGGGCATCCTGGGCTTCACCCGGTGCCTGGCCCGCGAGGAGGGGCCGAACGGCATCCGCGTCAACACGATCGCGCCCGGCAGCACGCTCAGCGAAGCGAATCCGCCCCCCGAGCTCCTGGCCATGCGCGAGGACCGGATCGGCGCCCGGGCGCTCAAGCGCGTGCAGTACCCCGCGGACCTGGTCGGGGTCGCGGTCTTCCTGGCGTCGGACGAGAGCGGGTTCATGACCGGGCAGACCCTGGTCGTGGACGGCGGCGCGGTCATGATCTGAGGCGCGGGGGGAGGACGCACCATGCATCGTCCGGTGATCGATGCCGATGGCCACGTCGTGGAGCGGGACGAGCAGCTCTTCAAGTACCTGGAGGCGCCGTTCCGCGGCCGGGACGATCTCCTGACGGTCCCGTTCTTCCCATCCCTGGACGGCTGGCATCGCGCGGCCCGGCGCGTGGCCGACGGCAAGGGCCGCGCCATGTCGGCCCCTCAGGCCACGGAGTGGTTGGCGTTCCTGGACCGCGCCGGGATCGCGATGAGCGTCCTCTACCCCACCAACGGCCTGGCCTACGGCCTGGTCAGGGACCGCGAATGGGCCGTGGCCCTCGCGCGCGCCTACAACGGCTTCCTCGCCACCGAGTTCCTCGCGATCGCGCCGGATCGCCTGAAGGGCATGGCCTTGATCCCGCTCCAGGACGTCCCCCGGGCGGTGACGGAGCTCCGGCGCGCCGTCGAGGAGCTCGGGATGGTCGGCGCGGTCCTGCCGGCCGTCGGCTTGCGGGTCCCGTTCGGCGACCGCGCCTACGACCCCGTCTACCAGGAGGCCGAGCGGCTCGGCTGCATGCTGGCCGTGCACGGCGCGCCCGCGCAGGGGCTCGGCTTCGACTTCTTCGATCGGCTGGTGGAGGCCCGGGCGCTCTCCCACCCCTTCGCTCAGATGATCCAGATCACGAGCATCGTGATGAACGGCGTCCTCGACCGCTTCCCGCGCCTCCGGCTGGCCTTCATGGAGGCCGGCGCGGGCTGGATCCCGTTCATGATGGAGCGGCTGGACGGCGAGTTCCGGAACCGGGGCGCCGGCCTCCGGCTGCCGCCGAGCGAGTATTTCCGTTCCGGGCAGCTCTTCTTCCACTGCGAGCTGGGGGAGGCGACGCTCCCCGCCGCCGTCGCCGCGGTCGGCGAGGAGCGCTTCTTCGCGGCGTCGGACTTTCCCCACGAGCCGGCCCACGAGTTCCCGGAGGCCATCGAGGCCTTCTGGAAGCGCCCCGATCTCGCCGAATCGGCCAAGACCAGGATCCTCTGCGACAACGCGCGCCGCCTTTACGGCGTATGACGGCAGCCGCGACGGCTCGTCGACGCCCGACGCGCGCGGCGCCCGATGCCGCTCCACCCACCGTGCTAGACTCGACACAGGCGCCGGCACCTCCGACGCGCACCCCGCAGGAGGCACACACGGCATGGACCTGGACCTGATCCGGAGCCTCGCCATCCCGGGGACGACCAAGATCGTCCTCCTCTCCGGGGACGGGCTCGGCGGGTTCCCGCACCCCGAGACGGGCCGCTCGGAGCTCGAGACCGCGCGCCTCCCGCACCTCGACGCCCTGGCGCGCCGCGCGTCCTGCGGTCTCGTCCGCCACGTGGGGCCGGGAATCACGCCGGGGAGCGGCCCGGGGCATCTCGGGCTCTTCGGCTACGACACCCTGCGCTACCAGGTCGGGCGCGGCGTCCTGGAGGCGCTGGGGATCGAGTTCGAGCTGCGGCCCGGGGACGTCGCGGCCCGCGGCAACTTCTGCACCGTGGACGGCGAGGGCCGGATCACGGACCGCCGCGCGGGCCGCATCCCCACCGCGCGCTGCGTCGAGCTCGTGGACCGGCTGCGCCGCATCCGGCTGCCGGACGTCCAGACGTTCGTCGAGCCGGTCAAGGATTACCGCTTCGTCCTCGTCCTGCGCGGGGCCGAGCTCTCCGGCCGTCTGTCCGAGACCGACCCGCAGGCCACCGGGACCCCGCCGCTGCCGGTCGAGGCCCTGGCCCCGGAGGCGGACCGGACGGCCGCGCTCGTCAACCAGTTCATCGCGCAGGCGCGCCGGCTGCTCGGAGACGCCGGGCCGGCGAACATGATCCTGCTCCGGGGCTTCGACCGGTTGCCGGCCTTCCCGCGCTTTCCCGAGCTGTTCGGGCTCCGCGCGGCCGCGATCGCGGCGTACCCGATGTATCGCGGCCTGGCGCGCCTGGTCGGCATGGACGTCCTCAAGACCGGGACCACGTTCGCCGAGGAGGTCGCCACGCTCGCCAGCCACTGGGACGCGTACGACTTCTTCTTCCTCCATTACAAGGACACCGACATGGCCGGCGAGGACGGCGACTTCGCCGGGAAGGTCGCGGCGCTCGAGCGGCTCGACGGCCAGATCCCCGCCATCGAGGCGCTCCGGCCCGACGTCCTGGTGGTCACGGGGGATCACGCCACGCCGGCCGTGCTGAGGGGGCACTCCTGGCATCCCGTCCCGGTGGTCCTCGCCGGCCGGTATGCCGCGGCCGACGCGGTCGAACGCTTCGCCGAGCGCTCCTGCGCCGCCAGCAGCCTCGGCACGCTCCCCGCCCACCACCTGATGCCCCTCGTCATGGCGACGGCGCAGCGCTTCACGAAGTTCGGCGCGTAAGCTTCGGGGGGTCTCGGCCCCCCCGATGCCCCCCCGCTAAGCGGAGGCAAGAGAGAATGGGCCATCGGCCCGTGACGGCTCGCAGGACGCCCTAGAGGCCGGCGCCGACCCGTGCGGATCGTGCTGTTCGACGATTGGCGGCTCGGGCTGCTGGAAGATGGGCTCGTCTTCGACGTGACCGGCGCGCTCGACGGGCGGGAGGCGACGCCGCTCTTCATGCAGGGGGTCGCCGCCGACTTCGACCGCCTGGCGCCGCGGCTGCGCGCCGCTGCGGGGCGAGCCCGCGGGCGCCCCCTGGGCGAGCTTCGCCTGCGGCCGCCGCTCCCCCACCCGTCCAAGATCCTGGCCGCCAAGGCCAACTACCGCCGCCACGCTCAGGAGATGGCCGCGCGACGCGGCGGCCCGCCCGCCGAGCCCGATTTCTTCCTCAAGGCGCCCTCCGCCGTCACCGGACCGGGGGAGACCGTGAGGCTCCCGCCGGGCGACGGGGTCACGGAGCACGAAGCCGAGCTGGCCGTGGTCATGAAGGGCCCGGTCCGGGGGATCCATGCGGACGCCGCCCTCGACGCGGTCCTCGGCTATACCGGCCTGATCGACGTGAGCCTGCGGAGCGGGGACGGCGACCTCTCCCGGAAGAAGTCCTACGACACGTTCGCCCCCCTGGGGCCCTGCCTGGTGACCGCCGACGAGGTGCCCGACCCGCATCGCCTCGGGATCCGCCTCTGGGTCAACGGCGAGCTTCGCCAGGACGGGACGACCGCCGACCTCGTGCTCTCCGTCCCGCAGCTCGTCGAGCTGGCGGCCTCGGTCATGACGCTCTACCCGGGGGACATCATCGCCACGGGGACCCCCGAGGGCGTCGGCGTGCTCCGGGACGGCGACCGCGTGGCGATGGAGATCGACCGGATCGGGCGGCTCGAGGTCATGGTCAAGCAGGGATGACCGCGAGCCTGCCGGAACCAGGGGCGCCGCTCGCCCGCGCCGGCGCGCCGGCGGCGGCCCTCGAACCGCTGATGCGTCGCACCATCGACAACGGCTTCGATCTCACCGGGCCGATTCAGCGCGGCGACACCGCGACCGTCGACGCGCATGTCGCGGCGCTGACCACGG
>JBIOTN010000054.1:0-46558 GCA_044866005.1 Candidatus Rokuibacteriota bacterium
GGGACCTCCAGCGACACGCCGGCGACCGCGACGGTCGGGCCGAAGCGCTTGACGACGTCCACCAGCCGGACGTGGGGCTCCGCCGCCGCCGGCCCCGGGCCGGGCCCGCTGCGCGCGCCGCCCTCGCCCGCGGCCCCGCTCCCGCCGGCCGCGCCCGTCACAGCTCGAAGAGCCGGAGCCGCCCGCCGGCCAGCGCCCGGAAGCCGGCGAGCGCCAGGAAGACCGCCGCCATCAGGCTCGCCGCCATGGCGCTCGCCTGGCCCCAGTCCCCGTGCTCGGCGAGGGCCAGGATCGAGGCCGAGGCCACGACGGTCCCCGGGGAGACGAGGAAGATCACGGCGCTGAGGGTCGTCATGGAGCGGATGAAGGTGTAGACGAGCGCCCCGGTGAAGGCGGCGCGGATCAGCGGCAGCGTCACGTCGCGGAGCGCCCGGAGCGGCCGCGCGCCGAGGTCCGCCGCGCTCTCCTCGAGGCTCGGGGCGATCTGGGCGAGGCCGGCGGCGGCCGCGCGGTAGCCGACCGGCAGCGTGCGGACCAGCATCGCGGCGACGACGATCGCCCCCGTCCCGGTCAGGGCGAGCGGCGGCGTGTTGAAGGCGAGCACGTAGGCGACCCCCATCAGCGTCCCCGGGAGCGCCGCCGGGAGGACCGCCGCCAGGTCGAGGAGCGCGCGGCCCGGCAGGCGCGTCCGGTGGATCAGGAAGGCCGCGAGCACGGCGAAGGCGGAGCCGCCGGCCGCCGCGGCCGCCGCGAAGCGGATCGAGTTCCAGAGCTGGCTCCCGCGAAAGACCGTGTACTCGAAGTTCCCGAGGGTCGGCCGCCAGTCCACGCCCCACGTCCGGGCGAAGGCCCCGACGACGATGACGACGTACGTGGCGGCCAGGACCAGCGCGACCAGGCCGCAGCCGACGAGGCACGCCCAGCGCGCGAGCGCCGGGGTCGGCGGCGGGACGGCGAAGCTCGGCCGCCCGGTCACGGTCGCGTGCCCGCCGCCGCCCCCGAGCCCGGTCTGCTGGAGCCCGAAGAGGGCGAGGCTCGGGACCAGGAGGACCGCCGAGAGCGCCGCCGCCATCCGGAGGTCGCCCCAGCCCGTCACCTGCGTGTAGGTCTCCGTGGCGAGCACCTTGAAGGGGCCGCCGACGAGCATCGGGTTGCCGAAGTCGCTGAGCGTGTAGATCCCGACCAGGAGTCCCGCGCCCACCACGCCCGGGCGCGCCAGCGGCCACGTCACGGTGCGGAAGACGCGCCCGCCGCGCGCCCCGAGGTCTCCCGCCGCGTGCTCGAGCGTCGGGTCGAGGCGCCGGAGGACGCCGGCCAGGACGAGGTAGGCGATGGGGAAGAAAGCGAGCGTCTGGACGAGCCAGACGCCGTGCCAGCCGTAGATGTCGCCGCCGAGCCCGAGGAGCGCGTGGGTCACGAGCCCGCGGCGGCCGAAGAGGAGGATGAAGGCGAGGCCCCCCACGAACGGCGGCGAGACGAGTGGCAGGATCGCCACCAGCCGGAAGAGGCGGCGTCCCGGCACGTCGGGGCGCGAGGTCGCGTAGGCGAAGAGGAAGCCGACCGCCACCGCCGAGACCGTGGAGAGCGCCGCGATCCCCAGCGTGTTCCCGAGGAGGCGGAGGTGGCGCGCGCTCCCGATGACCCGCGCCCACTCGGCCGCGCCGGGCTCGGCGAGGACGCGCGCCACGGGCAGGACGACGAAGACGGCGAGGAGGCCCGCGACGGCCGCCAGCGCCGCCGCGCTCGCAGGATCCACGGCGAGGGCGCGCCGCCACGGCCGCGCCGCCGCCGGCGCCGGGCCGGCGGGGCGCGCTACTTCTTGAAGAGGTCCCCCCACTGCTTGAGGATGCGCGCCCGGTGCTGGGCCGCCCAGTCGAGCTTGTAGTCCACGAGGTCGAGCTTCTCGAGCGGCGTGGCGCCCTGCGGGAGGGTCACGTCGGCGCGGAGCGGGCCCTCGAAGTTCAGGTCCACGATGAGCTGGATCGGGTCGTGGCCGAGGATCCAGTCCACGAATTTCTTCCCGCCGTCGGGGGTCGGCCCGCCCTTGACGAGCGAGACCGAGCCGATGTCCCAGCTCACCCCCGGCGGGTGGACCAGCGCGAGCGGGTAGCCGGCCGAGATGGCCTTGAGCGCGTCGTGGGCGAAGGTGATCGCGACGAGGAACTCGCCGGCGGCGACCATCCGCGCGGGGGCGATCCCGCTCGGCGTGTAGAAGCGGACGTTCCGGTCGAGGGCCTTGAGGTACTCCCACCCCTTCTCCTCGCCCAGGCGGAAGAGCTGCCCGACGACGAACGTGAAGCCGGTGCCGGAGGAGAGCGGGCTCGGCGCCACGACGAGCCCCTGGTAGCGCGGGTCCAGCAGGTCCTCCCAGCTCTTCGGGAGCGGCGCCTGGCCGAGCTCCTTCTTCCAGCGCTCGGTGTTGACGGCGATCCCCTGGACGGTGAGCGAGCTGCCGGTCCAGTAGCCGTCGGGGTCCACGTAGCGCGCCGGCACCTCGGCGCGGCGCGGCGTCTTGTACGGCTCCAGCAGCCCCTGGGCCTTCATGGACTCGGCGATGGCGCGGGAGATCCCGAAGATCACGTCGCCCTTCGGCGCCTGCCGCTCGGCGAGGACGCGCGTCGCGACCTCGCCCGCCGACTGGCGGATGAAGTCGGCCTTCCCGCCCGTCTGGCGCTCGAAGAGCTGCATGAGGCGGGCGAGGGTGTACTCGTGGATCACCCCGTAGACCATGACCGGGCGCCCCTGGGCGGCGGCGGGGCGCGTCCCGAGCGCGAGCGTGGCGGCGGTGGCGGCGGCGCCCGCGAGGACGGCGCGGCGCGGGAGGGCGGCCTCGGATGGCAGCGGGGCGGCCTCGGATGGCGGCAGGGCGGCCTCACGTGGCGGCATGGGTGACTCCGGCCGCGTCGCGTCCGGCCAGGTAGGCGTCGAGGACGCGGCGCGTCTGCTCGAGGTTCTCGCGGGTGTGGAGCTCGACCACCCACCAGTCGCACCCGGCGGCGAGGAGCGCGTCGAGGGCGGGGGCGACGTCCGCGACCGCGCGCGGCGGGTGGTGCATGTCTCCGGTCTCGACGTGGTAGACGTGGGCCGCGGCGACGCGCGTGGGGATGGCGCGGAGGACGTCCACGGTCGTCCCGCGGCCCGCGCGCACCCAGTCGCTCCCCTCGGCGTGGCCGACGTCGAAGCAGGCCGCGGCGCCGGTGGTCCGGAGGAGCCGCGCGTAGGTCTCGGGGTCGCTGGTCGGCCCCTGGCGGAGGTTCTCGACCGTGAGGAGGACGCCCCGCCGGGCGGCGTGGTCGAGGAGGCGCGTGAGGTTGCGGAGGAGCGTGCCCCAGTCGGTCTCGTCGGGGCCGAGGCCGTGCGAGCCCACGTGGAGGTTGAGGTGCCGGGCGCCGGCCTCGGCGGCGACCTCCACGTACTCCTCGAGGACCCGGACGGCGGCCGCGGCGTACTCCGCGTCCCGGTGGCCGATCTCGAGGTCGGTGTAGGGCGCGTGGAGCGAGAGGGGGCCGCCCGCCTGGCGGAAGCCCTCGAGCGTCCGCTGCCGCCGGCCACGGGCGACGGCGACCCGGAGGCTGTCGAGCCCCCACTCGACGCCGGCGTAGCCCTGCGCCGCCACGTAGTCGCGCACCTGGCCGGCGTCCCGGCCGATGGCGACGTGGCAGAGGAGGAGCTGCGGGTCCATGACCATGCTCGCGGGCGGCGACCGCGCGCGGCCGCGCCGGCGTGCGCTGACTCTAGGCCAGGGCTCCGCGGGCTGTCAATCGCCCGGTCGCGCGGCGTCGAGGGTCGGGAGCGTGACGTCGAGCCGGACCATGGCGGTCCAGCGGGGGACGTAGCCGGCTGTGCCGCCGGGGGCGACCAGGCGCAGGAAGCCGCGCTCGGCGGCGCCCTGGGCGACCCGCACGACGGCGCCGATCGGCAGCTCGGCGATCGGCGCCGCGCTCGCGTCCGGGCCCGCGTAGAGCGGGGCCGGCTGGCTGAGACGGAAGCGCGCCCAGGCCCGGTCGTCGGCCGCGCCGTCCCCCGCCGCCGGGCCGGCCGGCGCGGGAGGCGCCGGTGCGGCGGCGGCGGACGCGAGCGGCGCGGCCAGGCCGGGCGGGGTGCCCGCGCCCGACGCGGCCGGCCCGGGCCGCGGCGCCGCGTGGGCCGCGCCGTCCCGGTGGCCGATCCGCCCGCAGAAGGCGCACCACGCCCCGGCGGCCTGCGCGGCCGCCTCGAGCGTCGCGGCGGTCACGCCGTGGTCGAGCTCGCGGAGCCGCGCGATCCGCTCGGCCACCGGCGGCTGCACTCGCGCGCGGGTCGCCGCCGCCGTCTCCTCCACCGGCCCCGGGTCCACGACCCAGAGGTGGTCGGTGACGCCGTTGGCCAGGAGGTCCGGGCTCGTGACGGCGTCCACCTTCGCCAGCGCGGTGGCGAGCGCGAGGGGATCGCGCGTCACCAGGACCGCGTCGGCGTCGGCCAGGAGCTCGCGCTCACCCGAGATCGTCCGGCGGAAGAGCGAGCCGAGGAACGGCCCGGCGACCACGAGGTAGACGAGGCTCGCGACCAGCGCGAGCCCGCCCTCGACGACCATCTCGACCGCCGTGGCCACGCCGGAGCGGAACCAGGGGCGCGTCAGCAGCCAGGCGCCGAAGAGGACGACGGCGACCCCCGTCCTCAGGGGACTGTCGGGGAGCCCGCGCCCGCCGCCGGCGCCGGGCCCGCGCCCCGGCCTGCTCGCAGCGTCGAGCCGGCCGAGGGCGCCGAGGAGCCGGAGCGGCAGCACGGCGATCTCCGACGGCAGCCGGAGGAGCCAGACGGCGACCATGACGATCGTGCTCACGCGGATGTCGCGGTTCCCGATCTGCGAGAACTCGTGGGCCAGGAGCGCCTGGAGCTCCCGCCGGTCGAGGAGGCCGACGAGCCCCTCGGTGACGGCCAGCCGCGCGTCCGCGGGCCGCCAGCCGACGGCGAAGGCGTTCGGGGTCGCGGACGGGACCAGGTAGAGGCGCGGGAGCGGGAGCCCCGTCCCGATCGCCAGGTTCTCGACCGCGCGCCAGAGGTCGGGCGCCTCCGCGCGCGCGACCGGGCGCGCGTGGACGAGGCGGAGCGCCTGGTCGGGGCCGGCCATGAAGAGGGCGAGGGCGATCATCGAGAGGAGGATCGCCGCGAGGTAGAGCACGACGAGCGGCAGGCTGGCGGCGTCGTGGCTGAAGAAGGCGACGAGCCAGGCGGCCGCGGCCGCCACCGGCACGAGCGCGGCGGCGAGGAGCGCGAGGAGGACGACGGTGGCGCGGCGGTTGGCCGCGACCCGGTCGTAGAGGAGGACCGGGCGCCTCTCGGCCATGGGGCGGGGGCCGGGCGCGGCGGCCCGGCCGGCTCACGCCACCGGCGGCCGGGCCCCGGTCATCGGGGCCGGACCATCCGGGACAGCAGCATGACGGCCACGACCGCGAGCGCCGAGACCACGATCACCGAGAGCAGCTTCACGAGCGTCTCGCGGAGATCGCGGAAGACGATGACGTCGAGGACGTAGAGGTTGACGAGGATCGCCGAGAGCAGGACGGCCGTGGCGCCGGCGAAGAGGACGATCCGTCTGAAGCTCTGCGTCATGGCGAGGGCCCTCCCGAAGTCGGGGCGACCGGCGAAGCGAAGTGGACGGCGACGGCCCGCCGCTCGTCGGCCTGCGCCTCGAAGAACTCCGCGGGCTCGAAGCCGGTGAGCCGCGCCAAAAACAGGGTCGGGACCGCCTGGAGGCGGGTCGTGTAGTCGAGGACGTTCCGGTTGTAGAACTGGCGGGCGAAGGCGATCTTGTCCTCGGTGTCGGCCAGCTCTTCCTGCAGGCGGGTGAAGCCGGCCGAGGCGCGGAGCTCGGGGTAGCGCTCCGCCACCGCCAGGAGGCGGCCCAGGCTCGCCGTGAGGGTCTGGTTGGCGCTCGCCGCCTCGCCCGCGCGGCCGGCGCGCTGGAGCGCGGCGCGGGCCTCGGTGACGCGCGTGAAGACGTCCCGCTCGTGGGCCGCGTAGCCGCGGACGGTCTCGACCAGGTTCGGGATCAGGTCGCCGCGCCGCTTGAGCTGGACGTCGATGCTCGACCAGGCCTCGCGGACCCGGTTCCGCGAGCGGACGAGCCCGTTGTAGGCGGCGAGGGTCCACAGCGCCGCGGTCCCGAGGAGGGCGAGGCAGAGCCAGAGGAGCCGGCCGGCGTCGAGCATGGGTGAGCCCGGCCGCCAGTATAGCGACCGGGGGCCGGCAGCCCAAATTTCGCCGGCGTCGCGGTTCCGGGCCGGCTGTGGCGCCGCACCGTAGCCGTGACGCGGCTTGACGGCCGGGGAGGGCCGGCGCACACTCGGACTGTCGTCGGAGACGGGGAGACTGACGTGAGGAAGAGGCCGCCGATCGCGCTGATGGTCGCCCTGGCGCTCGGGGTGGGCCTCGCCCTCGCGCCGGCCGCGGCGCTCGCCGGGACGTTCCTCGGCCGGCCCGGCGCCAGCGCGGGGATCGGGCGCCCCGTCGCCGTCGCGCGGCCCGTCGTCCCGCACCGGTTCGGGACTCACCGGCTCGGGACTCACCGGTTCGCGGACCACCGGTTCATGCCTCACCCGTTCGCGAATCATCGGTTCGCTCCCCACGGGTTCGCGCGGCAGCCCTTCGTCCCGTTCTTCCATCGGCCCGTCGTCCCGGTCACGACGACGACGGTGATCCTCTTCGCGTCGCCGCCGCCCTTCTTCTACGGCGCGCCGGCCTACGCCGCGCCGCCCGTCGCCTCCGACCCGCCGGCGGTCCCGAGCCCCCCGGTCGTCTATACCCCGTCTCCCGTCTACACCGCCCCGGTGAGCACGGCGTCCGTCGCGCCGTCGCCGCCGCCCCCGCCGATGCCGAGCGTCGTCGAGTACCCGACCGGGCGCTACGAGCTCCGGGGCGACGGCCTCACGACCGCCTACACGTGGGTGTGGATCCCGAACCCGCCGGCGGCGCCGCCCTCCGGGCCGCCCGGGGACGCCCCTGCGCCCGCGCCCGCGCCCGCCGGGCCGCCGGCCGCCGCGCCGCCGCCGCGCTCGAGCCAGCTCTACAGCTGGACGGACGAGCAGCAGGTCGTCCACTGGACCAACCGCGCGGACGCCGTTCCGGAACGCTACCGCGCCCAGGCCCCGCGCCCGACCCCGTTCTGAGCCCGCGGCCGCCGGCGCGGCCACGCTCCATGCGAGCCTCCCGATGAGGGTCCTGGCCGGCGTGGCCGGCCTCCTCCTGATCCTCGGCATGCTCTGGGAGGCCTTCGAGACGATCGTCCTGCCGCGACGCGTCGCCCGCCGGATGCGGCTCACGCGCCTCTTCTATCGCTCGACGTGGCGGCCCTGGTCGGCCGTGGTCCGCCGCGCGTGCGGGGGCCAGCGTCGCGAGGCCCTCCTCGGCTTCTTCGGCCCGCTCTCGCTCATCCTGCTCCTGACGGTCTGGGCGGCCGGCCTGGTCGTCGGCTTCGCGCTGCTCCAGTGGGCGACCGGGTCGGGGATCCGGGGCCCCCAGGAGATGTCGCCCTTCGCCGCCGACCTCTACCTGAGCGGCACGACCTTCTTCACGCTCGGGCTCGGCGACGTCGCCCCGGCCACCGACCTCGCCCGCGCGCTCACGGTCGTCGAGTCCGGGATGGGCTTCGGCTTCCTGGCGCTCGTCATCGGCTACTTCCCCGTCCTCTACCAGTCGTTCTCGCGGCGCGAGGTGAACGTCTCGCTCCTGGATGCCCGGGCCGGCTCGCCGCCCACCGCGGCCGAGCTCCTCCGGCGCCACGCCGGGGACCGCGGCCTGGACACCCTCCGGCAGCTCTTGCGCGAGTGGGAGCACTGGTCCGCCCAGCTCCTGGAGAGCCACCTCTCCTATCCCGTGCTCGCGTACTTCCGCTCGCAGCACACCAACCAGTCCTGGCTCGCGGCCCTCACGACGATCCTCGATGTCAGCGCGCTGGCCCTCGCGGTCGTCGAGGCCGGCTGCCAGCAGGAGGCCCAGCTCACCTTCGCCATGGCGCGCCACGCCGTCGGCGACCTCGCCCAGGTCTTCAGCGCGGCGCCCCTCCGGGGGATCGCCGACCGCCTGCCGCCGGCCACGCTCGCCGCGTTGCGCGCCCACCTCGCGGCGTCCGGGCTCAAGCTCCGTGACGGGCCGGAGGCGGACCGGGCGCTCGCCGAGCTGCGCGCGCTCTACGAGCCCTACGTCGCCGCGCTCGGCCGCTACCTGGAGATGACCGTCCCGGACTGGCTGCCGGAGACCGGGCAGGCGGACAACTGGCAGGTGACGGCCTGGGAGCCGCGCCCGCGTCCCGGCCGCGGCGGCCGCGTCACGCCGCCGTAGAGGAGCTGCGTGGCCACGCGTCGGCGTGCCCCTCGGGGGACGGGGGACCCCGCTCCTCACACCGAGGGGAGGACGGTTCGGTGGGCTCGTCTCTACGACCTCGGGACGACGCTCCTCTCCTTCGGCCGCGCCGCGGCCCTTCGCCGGAGGACGGTGGAGCTCGCCGGCATCGCGCCGGGCGAGCGAATCCTCGACGTGGGGTGCGGCCCGGGTCGGCTCGCCATCATGGCCGCCACCCTGGCGGGACCGGCCGGTGAGGTGTGCGGGATCGACCCGGCGCCCGAGATGGTCGAGCTGGCGCGCCGGAACGCGGCGCGGGCGGGCGTGAGGGTGCGCTTCGAGGTCGGGGTGATCGAGGGGCTCCCGTATGCGGACGACCACTTCGACGTCGTGCTGAGCAGCCTGATGCTCCATCACCTGCCCGACCCGCTGAAGCGGCGAGGGCTGGCCGAGGTCCGCCGCGTGCTGAGGCCGGCCGGGCGTTTCGTGGCCGTCGATTTCGGCGCCACGCCCGGTGGAGGGCTCGGTCACGTCCTCTGCGTGCTCGGGCTCCGGAGCGGGTGGGACCACGCCGAGCGCCTCCGCGAGATGCTCCGCGACGCCGCCTTCGACGCGGTGGAGATCGGGCCCACCGGCCATCGGGCCGTGGCGTTCGTGCGTGGCCGGAAGCCGGCGGCGCGCTCGAGCTGACTCGCCGCGGGTCGCCGCTCGCCGGCCGTGCCGCGGGCAGGCGGACGACTGGCAGGTGACGGCCTGGGAGCCGCGCCCCGGCCGCGGCGACCGCACTCCGTCGCGGCCGGCGTCGCGCCAGGAGCCGGTCGGAGTAACCGAACCGTTGAGACAGGTCATCGGGCCGCTGGGGAAGCTTCCGAGCGGCGGCTTTCGCCGCCGCAACGCCGGGGGGGCCTCGGGGGGTCTTCCGAGACCCCCCCGAGACAACTAGCGCTGGCCGGCGCGGCTGGCCGCGTGCTGGGTCCAGTAGTGGTGGGTCTTGGCGACGGCCGTGACGACGTTCCTGATCTCGGAGCCGAGGGTGAAGCGGGGGCCGGCCGGGAGGTAGAGCGTCGGGCCCTCGCGCCGCGCCATCACGTTCTCGACGAGGATGGCGCGCATGAGCCAGATGGCCATCTCCTCGCTCTCGCACGCGACGCCGATCCAGCCGGGCGGCCCCTCCACCACGTCGAGGCCGGTGACCATCCGGATGCCGCGCGCGAGCTCCCGCACCACCGCAGCGGAGCGCTCGGGCTCCGCCGACGCCTCCTCCCGGGTGACCGGCTCGAGGAGCGTGCCCCGGTGGGGCGGCCCGCCGGCGAGCGCCAGCTCGCAGAACCCCTGCCACATCCGGTCCCACGCCACGCGCCCCTCGGCGTCGAATTCCAGATCGGCGGCGCCCATCGGCGCCCGGCTGAGGGTGAGGCTCGGGTCCCGGTAGCGCGGCGGCAGCATCGCGCCCATGCGCGCCTCGAGGTCGCGGAGCGGCCCACCGTCGTGCGCGTGCGCGCCCTGGAGCTGCCAGAAGAGCGCGGGGTTGACCCACGGCAGCGCGCCCGGGTCGGGGCCGTCGCGCGCGCCGTCCAGCAACGCCTCGAGGTGCCGCCGGACGAGCGTCCAGACCAGGGCGGGATGGGGGGTGAGCGGCCGGGCCAGCACGACGGTGACGCGGGCCGTTCGCGCGACAGCCTGGACCTGCTCGGCGAGCTGGCGGTACGCGCGGCCGGCGAAGAGGAGCGCCGGCACGACGACGATCGCCCGCGCCCCGAGCCGCGCCCACCGCCTGATCACCTCGCCGACCCGAGGCGCGGTCAGCTCGACGAAGGCGTGAGCGACCTCGCCGAAGCGGTGCGCCTCGTAGACGAGCCGCGCGAGTCGCGCCAGCTCGGCGTTGTGCGCGGGGTTCCCCCCGCCGCCGCCGGCGAGCACGACCACTACCTCCTCAGGGGCCGCGCGGCGCGGGAGGCGGCCGATGGCCTCGCGGGCGCGGTCGCCCAGGATGCGGGCCAGGTCGTCGGCACCCGGGGGCGCACCGCGGTGGAGCTGCAATGCCGGCCAGCGCCCGACTACCGCGGCGAGCGCCTTCCCGAGGCGGCCTCCGGTCTCGGCGCCGAGGCCGATGGCGAGCGGCAGCACGACGAGCCGGGAGGCGCCCCGGGCCACGGCGCGCTCGACCGCCGCTGCCAGCGGCTCGCCGGGACCGTCGAAGCGGCAGGGCTCGACGGCGTGCCCGAGCCTCGCGGCCAGCTGGCTCGTGAGCCGCCCGAGCGCCCGCGCGGTCCCCGGCTCCCGTGCGGCGAGGAGCAGCGTCGCGGGCGGGTCCCCCACCGCCGGGGCGCGGGTCTTCGAATCCTCAGGCGGGCTCATCCCTTCGCGTCCTGCGACAAGGCTCTCCACCGCTCGCCGCGGCTCCGGCCGGCCGCGCTGGCGCGATGCCGGGAAGTCTAGCCTCTGGGCCGGCCGCTGTACAGACAGATTGCGGTTGACAACCCTCGGAGCTCGACCTACTGTCGGCGTACCGTGGCGGCGCGCGAGGTCAACGTCACCGCCATCCTCGACGTCGCGCCCGGACGTTCCCCCCCCCACGGGCCATGGGGAGACCCGCGATGACAGACCGCGCCACCGACGCCGCCCGGGACCTCGACCTCCTCGCCACGGCCCGGCGCGTGTTCCCGGGCGGCGCGCTCGGCACCTTCTTCCTGCCGCCGGACCTCGACTTCGTCGTGGCGCGCGGCGAGGGAAGCCGGGTCTACGACGCGGACGGCCGCGCCTACATCGATTACGTGCTCGCCTCGGGTCCGCTGATCCTCGGGCACGGCCATCCGGCCGTGGTGGAGGCGATCACGGAGCAGGCCACCCGCGGGAGTTCCTTCTACGGCCTGAACGCGCCCGCCATCGAGCTCGCCGAGGAGATCGTCCGGGCGGTGCCGTCGGCCGAGCAGGTGCGCTTCTGCGGCTCGGGCGGCGAGGCCACCTTCTACTGCCTACGGCTCGCCCGGGCCCACACCGGGCGCACGAAGATCCTCAAGTTCGAGGGCGCCTACCACGGACACCACGACTACGGGATGTTGACCGCGGCCCCGTCGTCGCCGCCCGGACCGGCGACCCGGGCCGACTCGGCTGGCATTCCCGCCGTGCTCCGAGACGAGGTGCTCGTCGCGCCGTTCAACGACGCCGACACGGCCCGGCGCCTCATCCGCGCCCACCGGGACGCGCTGGCCGCGGTGATCGTCGAGCCGCTCCAGCGCGTGATCAGCCCGCGGCCGGGATTCCTCGAGGCCCTCCGCGAGGCGACCACGGCGGTCGGGGCGCTCCTCGTCTTCGACGAGGTCGTCACCGGCTTCCGCCTGGCGTATGGCGGCGCGCAGGCCCGCTACGGCGTCCGGCCGGACCTCACCGCGCTGGGGAAGATCGTCGGAGGGGGCCTCCCGCTGGCGGTGGTCGGCGGGCGGGCGGAGATCATGGCGCACGCCGACGCCCGCCGGAAGGGCCCGGCCTACGCCTACCTCAGCGGGACGCTGAACGGCAACGCGCTCGCGGCGGCGGCCGGCCTCGCGGCGCTGCGGGAGCTCCGCCATCCGGAAGTCTACCCGCGCCTCGAGGCGATCGGCGAGAGGGTCCGGAGCGGTCTGCGGGAGATCGTCCGGCGCCGGGGCCTGGCCGCCCAGGTCGTGGGGGAAGGGCCGCTCTTCAACGTGATCCTGACCGACCAGCCGATCGTGGACCAGCGGTCGCTCGAGACCGCGGACCGGGCCCGCACGGACCGGCTGGGGCGGGAGCTGCTCGCGCGCGGGCTCTACATCAACCTCGCGGCGAAGGGCTACATGTCGCTCGCCCACACGGACCGGGACCTGGCCGAGACGCTCACGATCTTCGACGAGAGCCTGGCGGCCGTCGGCTGACGGCCGTGCCCGAACACAGGAGCCACGACCATGGATGACGCCCGGCTGAACCTGCCGTTCACGGGGCTCGTGTCCTTCATGCGCGGCCCGGTCTGCACCGACCTGACGCGGCTCGACGCGGACGTCGCGGTCCTCGGGGTGCCGAGCGACGAGGGCTCGCCGTGGAAGCCCGGGGCGCGCTTCGCCCCGCGGAAGATCCGGGAGATGTCGGTCCGGTACGCCGGCTACGGCCCGGTGCAGAAGCAGCTCGGCTACTACGACATCGAGGAGGACCGGCGCTACCTGGAGTACGAGCGGCGGGACAACCGGATCGTGGACTGCGGCGACTCCGACATCGTGTACACGAACGTGAGGCGGACCTTCGAGAACATCACCCGTGACGTCAAGCGGATCCTCAAGGCGGGCGCCTTCCCCGTGATCATCGGCGGCGACCACGCCATCACCTACCCGGTGGTGCGGGCCTACGAGGAGCGCCTGAACGTCGTCCACTTCGACGCCCACATGGACTACCGGCCCTTCGTCCACGGCGTGCAGTGGGCGAACGGCAACCCGATCCGCAACGTCTCGCAGCTCCGCAGCTGTCACCACATCATCCAGGTAGGGATCCGGAGCCTCCGGACGAGCCAGGCGGACGTGCAGGACTCCCGGGCGCGCGGGAACGACATCGTGACGATCCCGGAGTTCCGGCGGCGCGGCCACGCCGCGATCGTCGATCGCCTGCCGAAGAACGAGCCGGTGTACGTATCGATCGACATCGACGTCCTCGACCTCCCGCTCGTCCCCGGCTGCGCGTCCTCCGAGGTCAACGGGCTCACCTACGACGAGCTGCGCCAGACGCTCTTCGCCATCGCCCGGAGCCGCGAGGTCATCGGCTTCGACCTGGTCGAGGTCAACCCCATGCTGGACGTGGCCTCGGACAACACCTCGCTGATCGCCGCCCAGCTCATCGTCGAGTTCCTCGGACGGATCGTCGAGCACCCGGGGTACCGGAAGCGCCACCCGATGAGGGCGCGCCCGGGGGCGCCGGCCCGGCTGCCGCTCTCCACCGACGGCCGTGGCCGGCCGCGGACGACCGCCCATCGCCGACCCGGGAGGTCATCATGAGCAACGATCGCCGGAAGCTCGCCACCATCAACATCAGCCGCCGCGGCTTCATCCGGGTCGCCGCCGGGGCCGGGATCGGCCTGGCCACGGGCCCGTTCCTGAGGCGGAGCCGCGCGGGTGCCTCGAGTCAGCCGCTGGTCATCGTCTACGGCGTCCCGCGGGCCACGATGGACCCCCAGAACCACATCAACACCTACGACGAGAGCCCGCTCGGCAACATGTTCGAGAACCTCGTCGACATGAGCAACCCGATCGATCCGTACAGGGGCTGGAAGCCCATGCTGGCCCTCTCCTGGAAGCGGCTGAACGAGACGACCTTCCAGTTCAAGCTGCGCGAGAACGTCAAGTTCCACAACGGCGAGGACTTCGACGCGGAAGCGGTGAAGTTCAGCATCGACCGGCTCCTGGGGCGGCTGGACAAGAACTTCATCCCGCCCACGGTAGCCTGGCACGCCTACGACACGATCAACCGGGCGGAGCCGGTGGACCGCTACACGGTCAACATCATCACCCGGGTGCCCGACCCGATCGTGCTGAACCGCTTCAACGGCTTCGGGATGCGGATCGTGTCGCCGAAGTTCTACAGCCAGAACGACACGGCCACGCTCCAGACGAAGGCCAACGGGACCGGGCCCTATCGCCTGGTGAGCTGGGTGAAGGACGGCGACCTCGTGCTGGAGGCCAACAAGCAGTACTGGGGCGGCCCGCCGGCCTTCGAGAAGGTGATCATCAAGACGGCCCCCGAGGCCTCGACCCGCGTGTCGGCGCTCCTGTCGGGCCAGGCCGACGTCATCGTCGCCGTCCCGGCCGAGCAGATGGATCTCATCAACCGCTCGGGCCGGGCCCGGGTCGAGCACGTGACCAGCAACCGGCTCGGCTGGTGGCGCTTCAACGCGAGCGTGCCGCCGACGAGCAACATCAACGTCCGGCGGGCCATCAACCACGCCGCCAACGTGGGCGAGCTCCTGCGCACGGTCTACAGCAGCCTGGGCGAGCGCCTCTCCACGCTGGTCGGCAAGTACCACTTCGGGCACGACCCGGCGATCCCCTTCTACGAGCAGAACCTCGACAAGGCGCGCGCGCTCCTGAAGGAGTCGGGCCTGCCGCTCCCGGTCACGGTGAACTTCCACTTCATCCAGGGCCGGTACACGAAGGACAAGGACATGGGCGAGGGGATCATCGGCGAGGTGAACAAGATCGGTCCCCAGTACATCAGGGTGGTCCCGCGGCTGTACGAGGCGGGGACGTTCTACTCGCAGGCCAACGCCGGGAAGCTGGACGGGATCATCTTCAACAGCTGGGGCAACTGGATGTTCGATGCCGACATCGACTTCGGCCCGCTCGTCCGGACGAAGAACCCGCCGACGCCCGACTACCCCAACAACCCCGCGTTCGACAAGCTGATCGACGAGGCGCGCTCGACGCTCGACGAGCAGAAGCGCAAGGCGCTCTACTCGCAGCTCCAGAAGATGATCTGGGAGTACAACCTGGCGATCTTCGGCATGCAGGTCGTGGACATGTACGGGGTGTCGAGTCGCGTGAGCTGGACGCCGCGCCCGGACGAGATGATCTGGGCCAAGGAGATGACGCCCCGGGCGACCTAGGCTCGGGCGCGACGGCACACCAGAGCGCCGGTCCGGGGCGGACGCCCTGGACCGGCGAGCCTCGTGTGCCACCGACATGACCCGCTACGTCCTGAACCGGCTGCTCCAGTCCGTCTTCGTGGTGGTCGGCGTCCTGCTGGTCGTCTTCCTGATCCTTCACCTGACGGGCGACCCGGCGGCGATGCTGATGCCGCCGGGCGCGGCCGAGGCGGACATGGCCGCCGTCCGGCAGCGGTACGGGCTGGACAAGCCGTTGCCGGTCCAGCTCTATCGCTTCTTCGTCGGCGACCTCCTGGCGCCGTCCGGGCAGGCGGGACAGACGATGCAGGTCTCCAGCTACGGGACCGGCGCGATCGAGACCACGATCCGTCCCCTGCGGGGCGCGATCCTCGGCGACTTCGGCGACTCGCTCCGGTTCATCGGGCAGCCGGCGATGCCGATCGTGCTCGAGCGGTTTCCGCTGACGCTCCAGCTCATGGTGGCCGCGGCCTGCTACTCGACGCTGCTCTCGCTGATCCTGGGCACGCTCTCGGCCGTCCGCCCCTACTCCTGGGCCGATCAGGTCGTCCGTGGGTTCGCCATCCTGAACCAGTCCATCCCGAACTTCTGGCTGGGCCTGCTCCTGATCCTCGTGTTCGCCGTGCACCTGGGCCTCCTGCCGGCGATGGGCTACGGCACCTGGTCGAACGTCGTCCTGCCCGCGATCACGCTCGGCGCCCAGTCGCTCGGGCGCAACACGCGGCTCGTGCGCTCGTGTGTCCTGGAGTGCCTGTCCCAGGATTACATCCGGACGGCGCGGGCCAAGGGGCTGCCGGAGCGCGTGGTGATGGCCCGGCACGTGCTGAAGAACGCCATGCCGCCGGTCGTCACCGCATGGGCGCTCGACGTCGGCAACCTCTTCGGCGGCGCGGTGATCACCGAGAGCATCTTCGGCTGGCCGGGGATGGGCCGCCTCATCGTCGAGTCGGTGACGTTCCGGGACTTCCCCACCGTCGAGTCGGCGGTCCTCTTCATCACGCTCGTGTTCGTCGGGCTGAACCTCCTGGTGGATCTCAGCTATGCCTGGTTGGATCCCCGGGTGAAGCTGGCCTGAGCCGGTGAGCCCGGTGGAGTCGGCGATCGGCACGCTTCCGGCGGGCGCCCGGGTCGCCGGCCCGCGGCCCTGGTACCGGCGGCGGCTCTGGCGAACGCTGCGGCGGGGGAGCGGCCTGTTCAACGTGACCTTCCTTCTCCTGGTGGCGTTCGCCGCCGGCGCCGCCCCCTGGCTCACGCCCCACGACCCGCAGGTGGGCGAGCCCGCCCGACGGCTGCTGCCGCCCGTCTGGCAGGCCGCCGGCGCCGCCGCCCATCCGCTCGGCACGGACCAGCTCGGCCGTGACGTCTTCGCCCGACTGGTCTACGGCTCGCGGATCTCCCTGGTGGTCGGCCTGAGCACGGTGCTCATCTCGACCCTCCTCGGCTCGAGCATCGGGCTGGTGGCCGGCTACTACGAGGGACGGCTCGGCACCGGCCTCATGCGGCTGGCCGACGTCCAGCTCGCGTTCCCGTTCCTGCTGCTGGCCCTGGCGGTGGTGACGGTGGTCGGCGCCGGCCTGTTCAACGTGATCCTCGTCCTGGGCATCGCCGGGTGGGCGGCGTTCGCGCGCGTCGTCCGGGGCCAGGTGCTGTCGCTGAAGCAGCGCGAGTACATCGAGGCCGGGCGCGCCATCGGGGCCGGCCACGGGAAGATCCTCATCCGCCACATCCTGCCGAACGTCCTGACACCGGTCATCGTCCTCGCCACCGCGACCGTGGCCAACAACATCGTGGTCGAGGCGAGCCTGACCTTTCTCGGCCTCGGGGTCCAGCCCGATTTCCCGAGCTGGGGCACCATGCTGACGGACGCGCGCGACTACCTGGCGGTGGCATGGTGGATGGGCATCTTCCCGGGGCTCGCGCTGATGCTCACCGTCCTGACCATAAACCTCCTCGGAGACTGGCTTCGGGACTACCTGGACCCGACCCTGCGGAGTGCCTGAGGCGCCTGAGGTGGCGACCGTCCATCGCGTGAAGGTCGAGCCACTGACCGAGGCGGGGTTCGCCCCGTTCGGGCAGGTCATCTCGCCCAAGGACCGGCCCCCGGACTTCCAGACCGAGAGCGGGACGGAGGGGTGGGCCGTCGAGTTCAGCGCGGGCCGGCCGCTCATCATGCTGCTCAAGACCCGGTACCAGGGGCTCCGGTTCTCGAAGCTCGAGCGGCACTTCAACCTGACGCAGACCTTCCTGCCGCTCGGGGGATCGCCGGCCGTCGTGGCGGTCGCCCCGCCCTCGCCCGACCGGACCGCGATTCCCGAGCCGGCGACGGTGCGCGCCTTCCTGCTCGACGGCACCCGGGGCTATGCCCTGGCGCGAGGCACGTGGCACAGCCTCGATCGCTTCCCGCTGTATCCGCCGGACACCCGATGGGTGATCATCACCGATCACGAGACCCAGGACGACCTCCTGAAGGGCTACCGCGGGGAGGGCGGGGGGCAGCTCACGGAGGAGGTGGACTATGCCGCGCGCCTCCACGTGACCTTCGCGCTGACGCTCGATCCATGACGGTGCCCCCGCCCGCTGGTTTGACGGCACACTCGACTCTCGCGTATGCTCCCGCCACCTTCTCGGGTCGACTGGAGGTGGCCTATGACGGCCCCGGACTCCTGAGCAGGAGGGGGTGCGCGATGACTGACCGGAGGGCACGGTGGAGCCTCGGGATGCTGGCGCTCGCGGCCGTCCTCGCCTGGGCGGGGCCGGCGGACGCCCAGGGCGTGCTGCGGGTCGGCATCGCCTCGAACCTGAACACGCTCGACCCGCCCAAGATGAAGATCGGCGAGGAGTACGTCGTCAACTTCCTCGTCTTCAACGCCCTCACGCAGATCGGCCCCGACATGAAGGTGCGGCCGGATCTGGCGGAGCGCTGGGAGGCGAGCCCCGACCTCAAGACCTGGACCTTCCACCTGCGGAAGGGCGTCCGGTTCCACCACGGGCGCGAGCTCGACGCCGAGGACGTCGTGGCCAGCGTGAACCGGGTCCTCGACAAGGCCACCGGCTCGGCCGCCCGGGTGAACCTGCTCGTGATCAACGACGTGAAGGCCGTCGACCGGCACACCGTCCGGTTCACCCTGACCATCCCCTACTCCGGCTTCGCCGAGGTGATGGGCGACCGGGTCGCCAAGATCACGCCGCGGGACCGCGTCGACGCGCTGGCGACGGCGCCGGTGGGGACCGGGCCCTTCAAGTTCAAGGAGTACGTGCCCGGCGACCACCTGACGATGGTCAAGAACCCCGACTACTTCGAGAAGGGCGCGCCGCTGCTCGACGAGGTCGTCCTCCGGATCATCCCGGAGAGCGCGGCGCTGACGACGGCGCTCGAGGCGGGCAGCATCGACCTCATCCTCTTCGCGCCGCTGGAGGCGATCGAGAAGATCAAGGCCAACCCGGCGCTCGTCGTGGACGCCGTCCCCAGCTCGAGCTGGGACGCGGTGGTCATGCGGTGCGACATCCTGCCGTTCAACAACGTGAAGCTCCGGCAAGCGCTGGCCGCGGCGGCCGACAAGCCGGCCCTGGTCCAGCTCGCCCTGTTCGGGCAGGGCACGCCCACCCACACGGCCATCGCGCCGAGCCACCCGTTCTTCAACAAGAGCCTGCCGGTCCGGAAGCCGGACCTGGCCCTCGGCAAGAAGCTGATGGCCGAGGCGGGGTTCCCGAGCGGGATCGACCTGAAGCTCTTCATCCCGGCCGGGCGGCCGGCCCGGGAGCGGATCGGCATCGCGATCCGCGAGATGGCCAAGCCGCTCGGGATGCGCATCGACCTGCAGCGGGTGCCGTGGGACAAGTTCGTCGCCGACATCGAGGGCAAGGCGGAGTTCAACGTGGACGGCTTCTTCAGCCGGCCGACGCTCGACACCGCGATCTACCCCTGGTACCACAGCACCGGGTCCTGGAACGCGATCACGTGGCACTATGCGAACCCACGGGTCGACCAGATCCTGGACCAGGCGCGGGCCACCCCGTCAGAGGAGGAGCAGCGGCGCCTCTACCAGGAGTTCCAGGCCATCGTGGACACCGACGTGCCGGGAATCGTGCCGTACGTGGTGAACCACGTGAACGCCTACCGCAAGGAGGTCAAGGGGTTCAAGTCGACGCCGATGATGTGGCTCGATCTGCGACGGGTCACGCTCGCCAGGTAGCCCTCGCGCCGTACGCGCGGCTGCGGCGGGGCCGGCGACGGTCGGCCGGGCCCCGCCGGGGAACCCGGGATGCTCGCCTACGTGCTCCAGCGGCTGGTCTACATCGCGGTCACCCTCGTCCTGATCTCCGTCCTCGTCTTCGCCATCACCCAGATCCTGCCCGGGAACGTCGCGCGGATGATCCTGGACCAGTACGCGACCCCCGAGAGCCTCCAGGCGCTCGAGGCGAAGCTCGGCCTGAACGACCCGTACCCCGTCCAGTACTGGCGCTGGGCGTCGGCCCTCCTCCGCGGCGACCTGTCCCGGTCGCTGATCATGGACCAGCCGATCGGCCCGCTCCTGTGGCCGGCCCTCCAGCGCTCGGCGGTCCTGGCCCTCCTCTCGATCGGCGCGGTGACGGTCCTCGGCCTCGGGCTCGGGATCCTCGCCGCCGTCCGCCAGAACCGGCCCGCCGACCACGCCATCTCGGTCTTCACGTTCCTCGGGATCTCGGTCCCCGAGTTCTTCTGGGGCATCGTCCTGATGCTCGTCTTCGCCGGCTACTTGCGCTGGCTCCCGGCCGCCGGCTACGCGCCGATCAGCGAGGGTTTGTGGCCGTGGCTGTCGCACCTGATCGTCCCGGTCGCGACCCTGACCTTCACCCTCCTCGCCCACGTCTCCCGGCTCACCCGGTCGAGCGTTCTCGAGGTGCTCCAGAGCCCGTACATCCGGGCGGCGCGCGCGAAGGGGCTCCCGGAGCGCGTCGTCCTCGTCCGGCACGCCCTCCGGAACGGGCTCCTCCCCACGATCACGGTGCTGGCGCTCGACGTCGGGTGGCTGATCGGCGGCATCGTGGTCGTCGAGACGATCTTCGCCTTCCCCGGCGTCGGCCGGCTCCTGATGTTCGCGATCCAGCGCCGCGACCTGCCGCTCCTGCAGGTCACCATCCTGATCGTCACGTCGGTCTACTGCTGCGCGAACCTGGCGGCCGACCTCCTCTACGCCTACGTGAACCCGCGGATCCGTTATGGCCGCGCCGCCGGCTGACGCGGTCGCCGCCCCCGCCCGGCCGCGGCGGGCCGCCGTCCCGCCGTCCCTCCGGGCGGGCGCCCTGATCGTGGGCGTGGTGGTCCTCGCGGCGCTGGCCGCCCCGGTCGTGGCCCCGTACCCCTATGACGAGATGCACTTCCTCGACCGGCTCAAGCCTCCGAGCCGGGCGTACCTCCTGGGGACGGACGAGTTCGGGCGGGACGTCCTGAGCCGCACGCTGTTCGGCGCCCGGCTGTCCCTGTTCATCGGGGCGGGGGCGACGCTCGTCTGCATGGGCCTCGGCGTGCCGATCGGGCTGGTCGCCGGCTACGCCCGGGGACGGCTCGACGAGATCATCATGCGGGCCATGGACGTGATCATGTCCTTTCCGCCCATCCTGCTCGGGCTTCTGATCCTCGCCGTCACGCCGCCCAGCATCTGGAAGACGACGGTGGCGGTGGGGCTCGTCTACGTGCCGGCCATCGTCCGCATCACCCGCAGCGTGACGCTCGGTCTGGCGGGCGAGGAGTTCGTCCAGGCCGCCCGGGCGCGAGGCGAGCGGGCGCTCTACATCCTGGGCGCCGAGATCCTGCCGAACGCCTGGCCACCGGTCATCGTCGAGGCGAGCCTGCGGGTGACCTTCGCCATCCTCCTCGGCGCGGCGCTCTCCTTCCTCGGCCTCGGCGCGCAGCCGCCGAGCTCGGACTGGGGGCTGATGATCGGGGAGGCGCGCGCCTTCGTCGACACGGCGCCCTGGGTCGCGATGGCGCCGGGGGTCGCCATGTGCCTCACGGTGGTGGGCGTCAACCTCCTCGGCGACGGGCTGCGGGAGATCCTGGACCCGCGGCTCGCGCGGGTGCGTCCCGCATGACCGGGCCGACGCCGCTCCTCGAGGTCCGGAACCTGACGGTCGAGTACCGGACCGATCGCGGCCCGCTCACGGCGCTGGCGGACGTATCCTTCGCCGTCGAGGAGGGCCGGGCGGTCGGCCTCGTCGGCGAGTCCGGCTCCGGCAAGAGCACGGCGGCGCTCGCCATCCTGGGGCTGCTCGGCGCCGAGGCCTCGGTCCGCGCGGGCGCGCTCCGCCTCGCCGGGCGGGACCTCCGCCGCCTGTCGTCGGGCGAGTGGCGGGCGCTGCGGGGCGACCGGATCGGGATGGTCTTCCAGGACCCGTTCACGGCGCTGAACCCCGCCCTCCGGGTGGGGCTCCAGATCGCCGAGCCCCTGATCCACCACCGCGGGCTGCCTCGGGGCGAGGCGCTCCGCGCCGCCCGGGAGCTCCTGCGGAAGGTCGGGATCCCGCGCCCCGACGTCCTGGCCCGCGCCTACCCCCACCAGCTCAGCGGGGGCATGCAGCAGCGCGCCCTGATCGCCACGGCGCTGGCCTGCAATCCGGCCTTGCTCGTCCTCGACGAGCCGACGACCGCGCTCGACGTGACGGTCGAGGCGCAGATCCTCGACCTCCTCGAGGATCTCCGGGCCGCCGAGCGGCGGAGCCTCCTCTTCATCAGCCACAACCTCGGCGTCGTCTACCGCCTCTGCGAGGACGTCACGATCCTCTACGCCGGCCAGGTCGTCGAGCAGGGGCCGACCCGCGAGGTCTTCGCCCGCCCGCTCCACCCGTACAGCCGGGGGCTGCTCGCCTCGCTGCCGCGGGGCCGGAGCCGCCGGCTGACCCCGATCCCGGGGGCGTTCCCGGACCTGGTCCAGCCGCCGGGCGGCTGCCTCTTCCACCCGCGCTGCCCGTTCGCCGAGGCGCGCTGCGCCGAGGAGCCCCAGGCGCTGGCGCCGGTCGCGGGAGGGCGCGCGGTCCGCTGCTGGAAGGCGGCCGAGGTCACCGATCGCCCCTGGCCGAGCCAGCCGGTCGCGGGGATCGCGCGCGGGTCGGCGCCGAAGCGAGCGCTGATCGAGGCCGACGCCCTCCGCAAGGAGTACCGGCTCGGCGGCCTCTGGTCGGGGCTGCGCCTCGGCCGGTCCCCAGGGGGGCGGTGGCCGATCCCGCTGCGGGCGCCGCGGGTCCGCGCCGTGGACGGCGTCTCCCTGGCCATCGCGGCGGGCGAGGTGTTCGGCCTGGTGGGGGAAAGTGGCTGCGGCAAATCGACGCTGGGCCGCTGTCTGCTGCGTCTGGTCGAGCCCACGGCCGGCCGGATCGTCATGGGCGGCCGGGACGCCACGCGCCTCGGACCCGCGGCGCTTCGTCCTCTCCGCCGGCGCGCGCAGATCATCTTCCAGAACCCCGACTCGTCGCTGAACCCGCGCAAGACGGTCCGCCAGATCGTCGGGCGCCCCCTCGCGGTCTTCGGGCTGGCAAGCGGGGCGGCCCGCGACCGGCGCGTGAGCGAGCTCCTCGAGATGGTCCGCTTGCCGACGACCTACGCGGGCCGCTACCCCCACCAGCTGAGCGGCGGCGAGAAGCAGCGGGTCGGCATCGCCCGGGCGCTGGCCCCGGAGCCGGAGTTCCTGGTCTGCGACGAGCCGGTCTCGGCGCTCGACGTCTCGGTGCAGGCCTCGATCCTGAACGTCCTCGCCGACCTGCGCGACCAGCTCGGTCTGGCCTATCTCTTCATCTCGCACGACCTGTCCGTGGTCGCCCACCTGGCGAACCGGATCGCGGTCATGTACCAGGGGACGTTCTGCGAGGTGGGCGGAGTGGACGACGTCCTCCAGCCGCCCTACCACCCCTACACGCAGGCCCTGCTCTCCGCGATCCCGCTGCCCGATCCGGCGACGATGGCCCGGGCCCGGATCCGCCTCCGGGGCGACGCCACGGCGCTGACGGCCGAGCCGCGCGGCTGCCGGTTCCACCCGCGGTGTCCGAAGAAGATCGGGCGGATCTGCGAGGACGTGCCGCCGCCGGCGGTCGAGGCGGCGCCCGGCCACTGGATCGCCTGCCACCTCCCGCTGGACGAGCTCCGGGCCCTGGAGCCGACCGCGCCACTCGGCTGGCGCTGACGCGAGCCGCCCGTCGTGGAGGTCGCCCCGGCCGACCGGGGCCACCCGGTCGTGGACGACTTCGTGGCCTCGACGAGCCCCCCGCCCGATCAGCAGGCGACGCTGCGCCAGGCGATCGACGCGACGTTCGCGCAGGTCGAGCGGGAGCTGCGCCGGAACCACGTCGCGAGCGCGATGGGCCTGGCGCTCGGGGTCTCGGTGCTGCTCGTCCACGGCCGCGAGCTCTCCGACGCCGAGAGCACCGAGCTGATCCTCGGCCTCGACGACGTGATCGCGGCGTCACCGCAGTGGCAGGCGATGACGGCCCGGCAGAAGCAGACGATCAACGACTCGCTGATCCTGACCTCCGCCCTGATCATCCAGTTCGCCGCGCTCGGTCAGCAGGACGAGGGCATGAGGCAGCTGAGCGTCGGCATGGCCCGCGACCTGCTCGCGCGCCTCACGGGGTCGCCGACCGGCGACTGAGCGGCGCGGGACGGCGGCCCTCCCCGCCCGCGCTCACCGCGTGGGATCGGGCCCTTCCACCGTGGGGAGCGGGCGGTTCCGGAGCATCTGGTCGAAGGCCTGGTCCTGGGCCGCCTCGGGCGAGAGGGCGTCGGGCGACCGCGCCGGGTCACGGGGGAACACGAGGGCCGTCTTGCCGAGGGCGCGGTCGGCGAAGACGATGACCACCCGGACCGGCAGCGCCTTGCCGACCACGGGACGCTCCTCGATCGGCACGTAGCGGGGCGCCTCGATCCCGGCCTGGCCTTCGATGCCGCGCGCCCACTCCGCCACGTTGGGCGCGGCGAGCGCGGCCCCCTGCATCTCCGCGACCAGCCGCCGCATGTCCTCGCCCCGCGCCGCCCGGGCCATGAGCTCCGCGGGGTCAGGCTGCTGGGCCGCGCGGATGGCCGCTTCCAGCTCGGCCCGCGTGTAGCCCGGCCGTCCCGGCGCGTAGAAGGCGACGACGCGATCCGGCGGGTCGGCGGTCAGGAAGACCGCGCGCCGCGGCCCGCTGGCCAGGAAGCTGTAGACGCTCCCCGGGTACAGGCGCGCTCGCAGGGCCGCCGCGTCGGGGCGGGCGTCGGGCACGAGGTCGAGGACCGGGACCCGCGGGGCGCCGGTGACCTGCCCGTACTCGCGGGAGGCGACCGCCTGCCAGCGCGCCGCGTCCACCGTGGCGAGCAGCGCGAGCCCCGCCCGGCGGACGCCCGGGTACGGGCTCTCCAGCGCGGCCTCGCCGAGCGCCGCGTCGGCCGGGGCCGGGCCGGCCGCCGTGAGGCGCTGGAGACCGAAGCGCTGGAGGGTCGGCCAGGTGGCCTGCGCGGCCTCCCGGAGGATCGTCCGGTCGACCCGTCCGCCGCCGGCCTCGAGGTAGCGGAGGTGCACGAGGAGCAGGCGCTCGGCCGCCTCGCGGCGCGCCCGGCAGGCGGGGCTCCCGCCCTGGCCCGGCCCGCAGTCCTGGTCCAGGGCGGCGATCGTCGCGGCGACCCCGGGCGGCTGGGCCCCGGCGGCGGCCGCGAGCCCGCCCAGCAGGCCGGCGCCCAGCGCGAGCGCCGCGAGTCGCGACCGTCGGCTCATCGGGCGTTCTCCCGGGCGCCCTTGAGCTTGTCGCGGAGGAGCCGCGCCTGCTCGTCCACCCGCCGGAGGAAGTCGCGGCTGGGCGGCGGCGTGAGGCTCTCGGTGTCCACGCCGCAGCCCTTGGCCGTGGCAAGCTTGCGCATCGAGTCCCGCATCATCCGGAGCTGGACGGTGTACGCCCGGATCTCGTCCACCGCCTTCCGCCCGGAGTCGTTCCAGAAGTTGATGACCCACTGGCCGCGCTTGGCCTCGATGACCCCGCGCCCGGGGAAGCGGCGCGTGGCTTCCGCCCACACCCGGCGGCAGGTCTCCTGGTGGACCTTCTCGTGCTCGCGGAGCGTCTGGATCAGGGGGTCGCACGCCTGCTGCTTGAGGTCGGACGCCTCCTCGATCGGGCAGGCCGCGTCGAGCACGTTGCAGCGCATCTGGCTCCCGGCGCGGCGCGGGGCCGTGTAGAGCGCGGTGAGGCGCGACAGGTCGCCCGGGTCCAGCTGGGCGGCCATCGCCATGAAGCACGGGGTCTCCGCCTCTTTCGTCTGCTGCCAGACCTGCATGTTCAGGTCCACGAGCTGCTCGAGCGTGTCCGAGTCCCCGGCGAAGGGCCCCAGGATGTCGTAGAGGGCCAGCAGCACCTGGGCGGACATGATCTCCTGCGCCCACATGCAGACGTCCTCGCAGTCCCCGCACCGGGGCGCCTGGGCTTCCGCCGAGGACCCGGCCAGGAGGACCGCCAGCGCGATCGCGCACCAGTATCCCCGTCTCATCCCTCCTCCTCGCACCCGGCTCCGCACAGGAGCCTCGTGATGGCCAGGTTCACGCGGGCCCGCCCGTTGCCGGGGTCGAGGGCGAGCGCCTGCCGGAAGGCGCTCGCCGCCGCGCGGTCCTCGCGCCGCCCGAGATGGGCCACGCCGAGGTTGGTCCACGCGCGGGAGCTGCCCGGGGCCTTGTGCACCGCGTCGCTCCAGAGCCGCGCGGGATCGGCCCACACGTGGACGCGCGCGCGCACGGCCGCCGCCGGGACGAGGAGGGCGACGGCCAGGGCGAGCCCGGCGGCGAGGGCCCGGCCCCCCGACGGCGCGGCCGCCGCCCGGACCGCCCACGCGCCCGCCGCGCCGAGCAGGAGCGCGGGGCCCACCCACGCGAGATAGAGCGGCTTCTCGGTCATGATCTCGAGCCGGGCCACGAGGGAGTGGGTCGGCGCGAGCGCCGCCAGCACCCACCCGCCGGCCAGCGCGGCGAGGGGCGCGCGGCGGCGGCCGGCGACCGCGAGGAGGGCGAGCCCCACCGCGACCCCCGCGCCCGCGGCCACGTCGACGGCCCTGGGCGGCAGCGCGAACGGATGCACGACCGAGAGCGCGTCCGGGCGGCCCCACAGGGAGAGGAGGCCGGGCAGGGCGCTCACGTTCGTCACGAGGCTCGTCCAGGGATCGCGCAGGTCGAGCGAGAACTGGGCGAGGTAACGGTACCGGGGCGAGGCCGCGAGGAGGAGCACCGCGACCGCCGCCCCCGCGGCTGGCAGGACGGCCGCGCGGGCGGCGCGACGGCCGGGGGCCGCGCCCGGGCGCGTCCACTCCCAGAGCCAGACGAGGAGCGGCGCGACCAGGGCGACCTCCTTCGCCAGGGCCGCGCCGGCGAAGAGGCCGAGCGAGGCGGCGCGGAGCCTCCGTCCCCGGGACGTGCCCCCCGCCGTCGTCGCCGCATCGTGGCAGACCAGCCCCCAGAGCAGGAGCGCCGCCATCAGCCCGGTGGACCGCCCGCTCACGTAGGCGACCGTCTCGGCGTGGGCGGGCTGGAGCGCGAAGGCGAGCGCGGCGAGGCTTCCCCCGAGCGGCGTCCCGAGCCGCCGGCGGGCGAGCGCGTAGACGGCGAGCACGGTCGTCAGGTGGAGGACCAGGTTGGTGGCGAGGAACGGGCCCGGCTCGAGCCCGCGGCGCCAGGCATCGGCGAAGTAGCTCAGCCGGGAGAGCGGCCGGACACCGACCGCGAGGCGACGGGCGAGGGCCGCTGCGTCGGTCGTGGCCGGGTCACGGACGACGTTGTGGAAGTCGTCGAGCTGGAAGGTCCCGCCGGGAACGGTTCCCCACGCCACGGCCGCCAGGGCGAGCGCCACGAGCGGTGCCACGATCCACCCGGCCACCGGACGCCACCGGGCCGCCGTCCCCACGCGCCGATGCTACCTGGCGAGCCGCTCCGCCCGCAAGGGGATGGGGACGACCATCGCGGCGCCGCGCCCGGCGTCCGACCCGGGTCGAGCCGGCGACGCCCCAGCCGGCGCCATCGGTTACTGAGGACTCACCCCGGGCGCGGGGCGGACCGCAGCAGGCCGCCGTCCCGTCGGCGAGCCTGTCGCGCCGCCCACCGCCGGTCGCGGGCGGCCACTTCGGAGCGCGCTCGGTGTCGACACGTTCTCGAGCCTGCCGGCCGTCCGGTCAGCCCTTGGTGCGCTCTCGGACCTTCCAGGTGAGCGTCACACGCTCCAGGAGCTCGACCCCCTGGGTGAACAGCACGCCGAGCAGCGCCAATACGACGACGACGGCAAGCAGCTTGTCCGTGGCGGACTGGCCCGCGTACAGGATGATCTTCCCGCCCAGGCCCGTAATGACCATCAGCATTTCCGCCACGACCATCCCGACGACGGCCCGACCGACCGACACCTTGAGACCGGCGAACATGAAAGGCAACGAGGCTGGCACGACGATCTTCAGGAGGACCTGCCACTCGCGTGCCCGTTCGGCGACGGCGATGTCGACAAAAGAACGGCTCACCTCGCGGACCCCGGCGCGCGTGTTCAGGATGATGGGAAAGATCGCGGCGAGCAGTACGATCGCCGCTCTCGACTTGAGCCCGAGACCGAACCAGAGGATCAGAAGAGGGATGAGCGCGACGTCCGGCGTGGAGTACAGGGCCGTGACCTGGGCGTTCAGGAGGCCGTCCACGATCCTGTACCGGCCCATCGCCAGACCCAGCACGAAGCCCGCGACCGTCGCCAGGGCCCAGCCCAGGGCGAGACCCTGCAGGCTGCTGAGCATCGCCCCCGGCAGCTCGCCGGAAGCCAGCATCCGGGGAAACACCCGCGCGATCGCCGTCGGGTAGGAGAAGAAGACCGGGTCCACTCCTCGCCCGTACCATTCCCACACGCCCACCGTACCGACCACGGACGCCAGGCTGACCCACCCGACGGGCGTCGAGTGTAGCCGGCGCGCCAGTCCCGGCCCGACCCTCTGCCAGGTGCCCCCTGTCCACCCGGGAGTGAATCTCGGGGTGGTCGACGAAGGCGACCTCGCAGGCATCCGGTCCATCAGCCAATCTGCTTGCCCGACTGCGTCAGGGCGTTGCGAAGCCTCTCCGCCAGGGCGCGGTACTCGGGCGAGGCCTTGACGTCCGCCGCTCGCGGCCTCCCCAGGTCGACCGTCACGTCGTCCTTGATGCGCCCCGGCCGCGCGCTCATCACCAGGACCCGGTCGGCCAGGTAGACGGCCTCCTCGATGCTATGGGTCACGAACAGGACGGTGATCTTGACCGTCTCCCAGATCCTCAGCAGTTCCTCCTGCAAGAGCTCCCGCGTCTGCATGTCGACCGCCGCGAACGGCTCGTCCATCAGCAAGACCTTGGGGTTCTTCGTGAAGGCCCGCGCCAGGCCGACCCGCTGCTGCATCCCGCCCGAGATCTCGTGGGGATAGTGCCTCTCGAACCCGGTCAGGTTGAGCCTGTCGATCTGCTCCTTCGCGCGCCGCCGTCGCTCGCGCTTCGGTACACGCTGAATCTCCAGGGCGAACTCGACGTTGCCCATGACCGTCCGCCACGGCAGCAGCCCATAGTTCTGGAACACGAGCGAGCGATCGAGGCCCGGACCACGGATGACGTCCCCGTCGACGAGGACCTCACCGTCGTCCGCGCTGGTGAGCCCGGCGACGATGCGCAGGACCGTGGTCTTCCCGCATCCGCTCGGCCCGAGCAGGCAGGCGAATTGCGCTCGGGGAATGGCGAAGCTGACCTGGTCGAGAACGACCAGTTCCCGCCCCTGTCGGTCCGGATATCGCTTGGAGAGCCGTCGTGCCTCGAGCATGAGAGGTCGAGTCCCCCCGCCTGGACGCGGGCACGCGGGAAGGGTGCCGATCAGCGTGTGGCTCGTTCGCTCTCCTTCCAGGGCAAGATCAGGCGCTCCAGAGCCGTGACCGCCTCCGTGAGAAGCAAGCCCAGCAACGCCAGCAGCAGCGCCACGGCCAGGAGCCTGTCGGTGGCGAACCGGTTGGCGTAGAGCACCGTCAACCCTCCCAGGCCCGCGATGGCGGTGAACATCTCGGCCACGATCATCCCCACCACCGCGCGCCCCACGGATATCCTGACTCCCGTCAGCACGAAGGGCAGCGCGGCCGGGACGACGAGCTTCTGGAGTACCTGCCACTCACGCGCGCCTTCGACGTCGGCGATCTCGATGAGCGATGGGCTGACGTCGCGAACGCCATCCCGCGTGTTCAGCGCGACGGGGAAGAAGGCCGAGAGGAAGACCACGGCCACCTTCGCCTCCAGGTCGAGGCCGAACCACAGGATGAGCAGGGGGATGAGCGCCACTCGGGGCGTGGAGTAGAGCGCGAGGATCTGGGCGCGGAGGAGGCCATCGGCGACCGGATAGCGGCCCATGACCAGGCCGCAGATCACGCCAGCGGCCGTCGCGGACGCCCACCCGATGGCGAGCGCTTGCAGACTGGTCGTGACGGCGGCCTGCAATTCGCCGCTCTGGATCATCGCGGGAAAAGCTCTCGCGATCGCCGTCGGATAGGAAAAGAAGATCGGGTCTACCCCGCGGCCATACCATTCCCACAGGGCGAGGGTCGAGCTCACCGAAGCGACCCCGATCAGCCGGCCATCCAGCCAGCGGCCGACCAGTCGCGTGGCAGCTCCGCCCCGCATGGCGGCTCACCCGGGCCGACGATCGGGTGCCGCCGCCGCGATCAGGGCGTCTCCCTCGCCCGCGCGCTGGCCGCCTGCGCGACCTCTTGCGCGAAGTACTTTTCGAACGACGGTGGCGTCTTCAAGTCGCCGGATTCGACCAGCGTCTTGACCGTGAAGTCCCACGACGCCTTGGAGATGACCGCATCGGTATTCCAGTATTTCTTGGCGGCGAAGCTCTTCAATGTGGCTCCCAGCAACCGTGGCCCGTCCTTCAGGTCCGGGAGGAGCTTCCCGCTCTCCGCGGCCGCCTTGTCAGGATTGCCCATCCCCCACTGAGCCCCCTTGATGGCGGCGGCCAGGAATCGCTCGATGGCGGCCCGCTTCTCCCGCAGCACCGGATCCGACGTCGCGGCGCACGAGGACAGGAGGTCGATCTGCGTCGCGTCGGCGATGGGATGGAGCGTTTCGGCGGACTTGAGCCGCTCCACCCACAGCGAGGTGAGGACGGACGCGTCGACGCTGCCTACGAGCAGGGCTTGTGCGCGGGAGCTCGTGCCGCCGAGCGAAACGACCCTGACCGCCCGAAAGTCGCCGCCGGCCGCCTCGATCATGAGCTTCGGGACCTGGTAGGAGATCGCCCCGGGCGCCGACACCGCGAGGGATCGCCCCGCGAGATCCTTCGGACTCTTCACGTCGCTCTTCGCGATGAGCGTGTAGTCCAGGCGGTTCTCGATGACCCCGACGATCTTGAGCGCCGCCCCGACCTCCATGGCGCGCAACACTGCGGAGCAGCCGCAGCCCGCGACATCCACTTCACCGGCCAGGAGCGCGCGGATGGATACCTGGTCGTCCTGGAGCGGCAGGATCGTGAGGTCGAGACCCTGTTTCCGGTAATAGCCCTGACTCTGGGCGTACCAGTAGTAGTGCGAGACCACGTCGGGCTGGACGCCACCCGCGACGCCGAGCCGAAGCGCGTCCGGTTTCTGCGCCTCGCTGGCGACCGCTCCGGCCAGCAGCACCACCGCCAGCACACTTTCCCAGAACCGCGCGCCCATTCTGCCGCTCATGATCGGCCTCCTCTCAGCGTTTCGGCCGGGCGGTGGAGCCGGATCGGCCTGTGCCTTTCGGTCTGGACTTCTTGGCCGGGCGGGATGGCGCCCTCACCACAGCGTCGATCTCGACGAGGCCTCCGAGGGCGACCTTCGAGACCTCGACCGTGCTCCGCGTGGGCGGCGACGAGCCGAAGCGCTCGTCCAGGGCTCGCCGGACCAGCGGCAGGTCGCGGTCCCAGTCGAGCAGGAAGACGGTGAGCTTCACGGCGGCATCCAAGGACGCCCCCACTTCGCGGAGGACGGTGTCGAGATTCAGCAGGGCGCGTTTGGCCTGCGCATACGTGTCGCCCGGCACGATCTTGCCTGTCGAATCCTCACCCACCTGTCCGCTGCAGAACACGAACCCGTTCGCGACCACGGCGTGAGAGTAGGAAGGGGAATGCCGTGGGACACCGGCGGAGATGACGACTCTGCGGTCAGCCATCCGTTTGACCTCCTGTTCCGGGAGACGCCCCTCCGGCCGGCTCACCGACGCCCGGTCGGCATCCGGCCACGAGCCTTCACGTACCGGACGATTCGCGCGCAGCCCTCGGCCAGCAGATCCGCCGACGTCGCGAACGAGATCCGCACGGTGCCGGCGCCCAGCGCGCCAAAGGTCTCCCCGGGCGCCGTCGCGACCCGCTCGCGCGCCAACAGATCCCGCGCGACGGCATAGGAGTCGACACCGGCGGCGGAGACGTCGACCAGCGCATAGAACGCTCCCCGTGGCACCGATGCGAGCAGATCGGCGGCCCCCAGAAGGTCGACGACGAGGTCCCGCCGCGTCTGATAGGCCGCCCGCATCGCCTCCACCTCGCTCCTCGGCAACAGCAGGGCGGCCTCGCCGGCCTTCTGCGAGACCGAGGATGCGCAGGAGACGAGCGGTTCCTGCAGCTTGCCGACGAGGGCGGCGACGGGCGGCCGGGCCAACACGTACCCGAGCCGCCAGCCGGTCATCGCGTACGTCTTCGAGAAGCCGAAGACCGAAATTACCCGACCGTCCCGGTCGAACTGCGCGGCCGTCTCGTGACGGCCGTCGAACACGAAGTCCTCGTAGACCTCGTCCGACAACACGTAGAGATCATGGCGCGCGGCAAGGGCAACCAGGGCGGCCACGGTCTCGCGGGGAAACACCGCCCCGGTCGGGTTGCCTGGGCTGTTGACGAGCAGGAGCTTGGTCCTCGGCGTGACGAGCCGTTCCAGGACCTCCACGTCGGGTACGTAGCCGCGTTCCCGCTGGAGGGGGTACGTCACCGGGACCCCGCCCGCGATGCACGTCATCGTCACGTAGTTCGGCCAGCCCGGGTCGGGCACCAGGACCTCGTCGCCGGGGTTGACAGTCGCCAGGATCGCGGTGGCCAGCGCACAGACGGCCCCCGGCGTGACGACGACCTCCTCGGCCGTCGCCGGCAGGCGGTTCTGTTGCCTGAGCTTCCGCGCGATGGCGTCACGCAGCGCGCCGAACCCGGCGTTGGGCGTGTACTTGGTGAACCCGCCGGCCGCCGCCGTGAGGCCGGCGCTGATGACGGCGGGCGGGGTGTTGAAGTCAGGCTCGCCCACTTCCAGGTGGACGACGCCCGGCATCCCGGCGGCGAGCTCCATGATCTCCCGGATGCCCGAGCGGCGCATGCTGCTCGCGACCGTGGACAGGGTCTTCATCTCACCGTGCGGCAGGAGAGGTCGCCCCGGCTCTTCGCACCAGCATCGCGGACAGCGTCACGCGCCGAGCAGCCTCAACGCGACCGCCTCCGCCAGGCAGCTCCGGGCGAAGTCGGCCAGGTGAAGACTTTCGTCGGGGCCATGGATGCTCGATTCGGGATCCGCGATTCCCGTCACGAGGATCGCGGCGTCGGGGTAGCGGTCCTGAAAAGCCGCGACGAACGGGATGGAGCCGCCTTCCCCGATGTGGACGGGAGGGTGTCCCCACGCCTCCACGCACGCCTGGCGGAAGCTCTCGTAAGCGGGCTTCGTCTCGTCCAGCGCGAACGGCGGAACCGTCGCCCCGGGCATGACCGTCGCCTGTGCCCCCCAGGGAACGTGCGACCTCACGTGCGAGATCAACGCCCTCATGCACGCGTCCGGGTCCGCACCCGGGGGAATCCTGAGGCTCAGCTTCGCGCGAGCGGCGGGGACCAGCTGGTTGCTGGCTTCCAGGGTCCGAGGCGCGTCGACGGCGAGGATCGAGAGCGCGGGCTTCCCCCACAATCGCTCCAGAATCGAGCCGTCGCCGATCAATCTCAGGCCTTCGACCGTTCCGACTCGCTCTCGGAGCGTCGGCTCGTCCATCTCGACGGCGGCGGCACTGCGACCGGCGGACCGATGCGCCGGCCATGGCACGGCCATGCGGCCGGCCTCGTCGTGCAGGGTGGAGAGCAGTCGAACGAGCGCCATCAGGGCGTCGGGGACCGTTCCCCCGAACACGCCGCTATGCACCGCCCGGCGCAGCGTCCGCACCTCGAGGATGCAGTCGACGAGCCCGCGCATCGAGGTGGTGACTGCCGGTTGCCCGAGACGCCAGTTCAAGCCGTCCGGGACCATGGCGACGTCCGCGGCGATGAGCTCCCCATGGGCCTCGAAAAATCGCGGAAGCGCGGGCGAGCCGATCTCCTCTTCGCCCTCGATGAAGACCTTGATGCCGACCGGCGGCGTGCCTCGATGGGCCCGCAGGGCCGCCACGTGTACGGCGATGCCGGCTTTGTCGTCACAGGCGCCGCGGCCATACAGGCGACCTTCGCGCTCGACGGGTTCGAAGCACGGCACGGTCCAGTGGCCCGCCTCGCCTGGCGGCTGCACGTCGTGATGCGCGTAGAGCAGGACGGTCGGCGACCCGGGAGGCCCGCTTCGCTCGCCGAACACCGCGGGATGCATGCCGTCCAGATCGAGGACCCGGACCCCCGTCAGGCCCAAGGTCCGAAGAATCTGGGCGGTGGCCTCGGCGGACCGGCGAACGGCGCCAGGGTCGTAGCCGGGGGCGGTGATCGACGGGATCCTGACCAGGCGCTCGAGCTCCGCTCGAACGGTTGCCGCATTCCGATCGAGCGCCGCGCGGAGGTCGTCGTGCATCGGAGCGCCCACGTGGCCGGCACTCACGTCTCACCGGAAGGCCGGGAGGACCGACTCGGCCAGCAGTCTGAGCTGGTCCCGATAGCGCGGGAAGTCGAGACGCAGGTCGAAGACGACGTGATCGATTTCTCGCGCCACCAGCTTCTCCACCTCACGCTTGCAATCTTCGGGGTCGCCGGCCATGAGAAGACCCTCCAGGTCCTCGATGGTGCGGAACTCCCCCGAGGGGGGTCTGACGAAGTGCTTCGACTCTTGGTAGCCGACCTCGGGCACGTCGACGCTCCTGGCCAGGGCCGGGACGTCGACGCCGTTCCGGGCGTCGTCGCGGTTCTTGGCGATCCGGACGAGAGGGATGACGCCGGTCGCCATGGTCTTCCCGGCCTCCGCGCCGAGGCGGCGCAGCAAGGCGAGACGGTCGTCCAGGGTGGCGAGCGGGATGCGGCCCGGCATCCAGCCCCACGTGTACTTGACCGCCCGCCGCACGGACGCTCGCGTCGAGCCGCCGTACAGGAGCGGGATCGGGGCGACCGGCTTCGGGCGGATCGTGACGCGATCAACCCGGAAGATCTTGCCCTCGTACGAGACGTCGTCCGACCGCCAGATGGCCTGGATGATCTCCAGCGTCTCGCGGAAGATGTCCTCGCGCTCGCCGATCTGAAAGCCGGCGCCCGCGATCTCGTGGGCGTTTCCGCCGAGCCCGAATCCCGCGACCACGCGGCCGTTGGACAGGACGCTGAGGCTCGCCAGCTCTTGAGCGAGCTTGAGCGGCCACCGGACGGGAATGAGGACGGCGGTGCCCAGGAGGATGCGGCGGGTCACCGCGCTGATGGCAGCGAGTGTCAGGAGCGGCTCCAGGAAGGTCGGGTCGGAGCCGTCGATCTCGCCGTGGGGTGTCCAGATCAGGTGGTCCCGCACCCAGACCGAGTCGAAGCCCATCTCCTCGATCTCGCGGCTGGTTTGAACGACCGTCTCGACCCGCGCGTGCTGGCCGAAGTGCGGGAGCAGCACGCCGAACCTGGTCCGCTTCATCGGCCCTCTCCTTGCCTCCGGCCGCCCGGACGCTCAGGCGTCCGCGATGGCAATGGCCTCGACGCCGATCACGGCGCCATGGTGGCCGACCGAGTTGACGCCGAAACCGGTCACCGCCACGCCGTTCTCGAAGTACGTGCCGCGGATGAGGGCGGACTGCCTGACGGGGGCCGGATAGGCCCCCGGCTCCTGTTTCAGGTCGACGTAGTACGTGTTCTTCTTGACGACGCTTCCCATCGGAGCGCCCGCGTGGGCCAGGGTCTTCTTGACGTTCTCCATCACCACCCGGGTCTGCGCCGCGATGTCCCCAGCCGTCATCTGACCGCGCCCGTCCTTCGCCACTTGCGCCGACACGTAGACGACGTCGCCGCATTTCACCGCGTGATGCAGGAAGTCGCCGTCCGGCGGGTAGTGCGCGGGCGGATCGACCAGGGTCTTGCGAGCGTTCGGGACGGCGACGGCATCCATCTGGAACAGGAATCCGGGAGTGACCCAGCGGTGAACGCCGACGCCCGTGCCGCTGACGCCGCTCTTCAGGTATTTCTTCATGGTCAGCACGGAGTCTCGCCACGCGTCCGGCACCGTGTAGTACGCGTTCGTCTTGACCACGTCGTCCAGCGACGCGCCGAGCTCTTCCAGCACGTGCCGGAGGTTCATGCACACCGTCCCCGCCTGTCCAGGCATGTCGCCGGGGACGAGAGCCCCGCGATCATCGCTGCTGACTTGCCCGGACAGGTAGATCGTGTTTCCGGCCTTGACTGCCGCGCTGAAGGGAACGGCGGTCGGCAGACGGTGGCGTCCACGATCGGCGAACGTCTTCGGTGTGTTGACGACCGCGATGGCCTCGATCTCGACCGTGAATCCGGACCCGACGAGGGCCGGCACGACCACGACGGTGAAGGCCGGCAGCCGTTTGAAATACGTGGCCTGGATGCTGATGGATTCGTTGATTCCCTCCACGTCGAGACAGAAGGCGTTCAGCTTCACGACGTCGTCCAGCGAGCCTCCCAGGGCCGAGAGCACGTCTCGCAAGCTCTCCATGGCGGCCCGCGTCTGGCGCGGCAGGTCGTTCGGATACAGTGCAGTGTTCGTCGCCCAGTCCTTCATCGCCACTTGCCCGGTGACGTAGATGCTGTCGCCATGCCGCAGCCCCTGGCACCACGGCACGTCCACCCCCGCAGCTCGGAAAGACCCGCCGGGGACATCGAAGTAGGACCTCATGCGTGCTCCTTTGCCTTGTCCATCTGCGACGCTGCGACGTCCGCCCCCACCGGCTCAGAAACTCGGGGGGGTCGTCGCCCAGATGCTCTCGACCACCCTGCCGGACTGGTTCTCGTACCGGTGAGGAATGTGGCACTTGAAGGTGATCGAGTCTCCGGCCCGCAGTACGTACCGCTCCTCCCCGACCCAGTAGACGAGCGTCCCTTTGAGGATCACGCCGCACTCCTCCCCGTCGTGTTGCATGACGGGACTCTTCGCTCCGCGCGGGATCCTCGACCAGAGCACCTCGAGGGCGCCGTTCAGGCGCGGCGTCAGCAGCCCGTTTCGCGTGGGAGAATCCGGGGACACGAAGATCTTCCGCCTGGTACGACGCACGACGGGCGAGATGCGATGCCTCGTCGCCTCGGTCGCTTCGAAGAGGGCCCCCACGCTGGTATCGAGGGCTTCCGCGATGCGCGCCAGCGCGGCCACTGATGGACACACCTTGTCGCGCTCGATCTGGCTCAGGTAGCTCGGCGAGAACTGAGTCTTGGCAGCCACGTCGATGAGACGCAGCCGGGCGTTCGTCCTTTGCTTTCGAATGGCCCCGCCCAGCGTCATGGGGTCCCCCCTGGCATGTGAAGCGTTTTACAAATACTGAAACGCCTCCCGGTCTGTCAAGCCCCCGGTCCATGGAGCAGCGGATTCGGGCGACCGTGTCGCCGCGGGTGCTGGACTAGAGAAGCGGAGTGGGACGCCGGCCTCGTCCCGGCCGGCGGGCGTTACTCGCGGGCGCCGGCTTCGAGGAGGGCCTGCTCGGCGGCGGGCTGGCGGAACTGGCGGGCGTAGCCCAGCGCGGTCTTGCCCTCGCGGTCGCGCGCGTGGACGTCGGCGCCGGCGCGGGCCAGGAACCGCACGACCTCGGCGTGGCCGTTGCTCGCGGCCGACATGAGCGGCGTGTAGCCGCTTCCGCCCTTCGCGTGGACCTCGGCGCCGGCGGCCACCAGGACCTTCACCGCCTCGAGGTGGCCGAAGGCCGCGGCCTGGCCGAGCGCGGTCCGCTCGGCGGCGTCCTTCAGGCGCGGGTCGGCGCCGGCGGCGAGGAGCCGGCGCACGAGCTCGACGTGGCCGCGCCCGGCCGCCGCCCGGAGCGGCTCGCCCCCGGACTGGTTCACGTCCGCGCCCGCCTGGAGCAGGACCTCCGCGATCCCGGCGTGGCCGCCCGCGGCCGCCGCGCCGAGGAGCGCGTGCTTGGAGGTCTTGACGGCGGCGCCGGCGTCGACGAGCGCCCGGACGAGGTCGAGGTTCCCGCGCTGGACGGCCTCGAGCAAGGGCTCCCGGATCGCCCGCGGTCCGCCGTTCGGGTCGGCGCCGGCGCGGAGGAGCGCGACCGCCGCCTCGGTTTCCCCCCGCACGGAAGCCATCCCGAGCGCCGTGTCCCCGAAGCGGTTCCGAGCGTTCGGGTCGGCGCCGGCCTGGAGCGCCGCCTGCACCCCCCCGGCGTCCTTCCGCTGGAGGGCGTCGAGCAGCGCGGCGTCGTTCCGCCCTTCCCCCGGCGCGCCGCTGCCGCGGAGCAGATCCGCGACGGCCGTGTGCCCCTCGGCGATCGCCCAGCGGAGCGGGGTCCAGCCGGCGCGCTGGTCGCGGGCCGCGGGGTCCGCGCCGGCGGCGAGGAGGGCCGTCACGAGCCCGCCGTCGCCGAGGCGGGCCGCCAGGAGGAGCGGCGTCACGCCCTCCTGGTCGGCCGCGTTGACGTCGGCGCGCGCGGCGACGAGGGCCTTCACGCTCTCGGCGTCGTGCCGGGCGACGGCGGCGTGGAGCGGCGTCCGGCGCTGGGGATACGAGCGCACGTTGACGTCCGCGCCGGCCTCGACGAGCAGGCGGATCATCCCCGGGCGCGACGCGACCGCGAGCGCGGTGTCTCCCAGGCGGCCGCCCAGCCGGACGTCGGCCCCGGCGGCGAGGAGGCGCCGCGCGACCGGCTCGTGCCCGCCCTGCGCGGCGTACATGAGCGGGGTCCAGCCGACGTCGTGCTTCGCGACCGGGGAGAAGAACTGGAGGATCGAGATCAGGACGGCGAGGTCGTTCGAGGGGACGCGGGCGTTGACCCTGGCGCCGTCCCGGATCAGACGGTCCACCGCGGCCTCGTCGCCGGCCGCGGCGGCGCGCATGAGGGCCGTCGTGCCGTGCTCGTCGGTCTTCTCCTGGAAGGGGAGCCAGCCCCACCACCACGTGAGGAGCACGAGCAGCGCCCCGGCCACCAGCCCGAAGACGAGCCGCTCGCCGTAGCCCCGGCGATCGTGGGCCATGGGTCGCCCTCAGCCGCGCCGGCGGGCGCGGACGGCCCGCGCCGTCAGGACGAGCATCCAGGCCGCCACGATCAGGAGCCCGCCGAGCTCGCGGCTCTCCTCGATCGCCGGGTTCTCGGCCTTCATGGAGCGGACGAGGTCGGCGAGCACGAACCGGGGGAGGACCGTGGGGGCCATCGTCGCGGCCCACCCGAGCGCGACCGCCGCCACGGCGGCGGGGAGGAGCCAGTGGGCGGGCGCCCGCCACACCAGGAGGCACCCCGCCATCGCGCCGAGGTAGAGCGGCATCCAGAGCTCGGGGTCGGGGTCGTTGTACTGGAGGGCGGCGGCGACGAGGAAGAGCGCGGCGAGGGCGAGGTTCGCCAGGTCGAAGCCCGCGGGATGCCGCTCGGCCATGGCGGAGGGCGTGCCGGAGCTCTGCGGGCTAGGCACTGGCCACCGGCACGGCCACCCGCGGCGCGCCGACGGCCTGCTTCATCAGCACGCGGCCGAGGGCGCGCGCGACCGCGCGGCGCGGCAGGCTTGGCCGGACGCGGCGGTAGATCGTGTCGAAGACGGCGCGCGTGGCGTCGGGGAGCATGGGCGCGATGGCCTCGTACCGCGAGGGGACCCCGATCATCTCGCCGAGGACCAGGATGTTCCGCGCGTGCTTCGTGAGGTCCGGCGAGGGCCCGGCGTGGGCCGCCTCGACCGCGCGGCCGAAGGCCTCCAGGAGCTCGCGGCGCTCGGCGAAGGCGAGGCCCATGATCCGGTAGGCCTTGCTCATGTAGGCCAGGTGCAGGCGCTTCTCCGCGTCCGTGAGCGGGGCGCACTGCTTCTCCACGTCCTCCAGCAGGGTCCACCCGAAGTAGGTCATCATCCAGGGCGGGATCGCCAGGCGCTGGTGCCGCGTCATGATCCCCTGGAGCGCCTGCCGCACGCGCGGGCCGGAGATGCCGCCGGTCGGCTCCTTTCCCGAGTCCGTCACCTCCCGGATGAAGAGGTCCGTCTGGTAGAACGACTGCGCCATCGAGCGGAAGGACTGGAAGCGGGGCGGGTAGGCCGTGTCGTGGGTGACGATGAAGTCGCGCAGCAAGAAGAAGTTGAGGTAGGCGGCGATCCCCGGGCGGTAGCCGCACCGGAACCAGAGGCGGCTCACGAGCGCCAGCTCCTCGGGGAACGCCGGGCCGAGCAGCGCCGGGTCGAACCGCGCGTAGGGCGGGTCGAGCTGGCGGTAGAGGGTCAGGTAGTCGTCGGCCATGCCCCGGCATCTTGCCGCAGGTCCGGCCCGCCTGGCAAGAAATCCGCGCGGGCCGGATGCCGGGCGCGGGCCGGCATCCCCCTGGTCGCCACTCAGGCGATCTCGAACTCGTCACACGCCGAGGCCTGGCAATCGGTCAGGCGGTAGACGACGAAGGGCTCGTCCGACACCTTGCACCGGCACGTGACGCGGACCTTGATGCAGAGCGTGAAGCGACCCCGCCCGCCCGTGATCTTGGCTCGTCCACCGGTCGGCTCCGGCTGCGTGACCGTGACGGGCGCCGCCGGCGTCAGCTTGAGGTTGTTGCCCCCCTGCTGCTCCAGGCTCCATTCGTAGGTCGTGCGCCACTCGCAGCCCTCGCCGTTGCACCGCGGCTCCTTCGTGAACTGCGGCGCGAAGTACGTGTGGTCCGGCGCGGCGCCCTGGGTGCCCCCGACCCCGACCAGCGCGATCGGATAGACGACGGGCGGCGGGGTTGTCAAGGACTCGGGTCGGCCGGGTCGGTCCGCTACACGGGTTCCAGGCCGTAGAGCGTCGCGGCGTTGCCGGCGAGGATGGCGCGCCCGGCCGCCCCCGCCTCGTCGCCCGTCAGGTCGCCCCGCTCGACCAGCCAGCCGAGCGCTTCGCCGATCGTCGCCCGGCCCCACTCCGCGGCGAGCGCGAAGAGCTCGGGGAGGGCGCGGACGTCCGAGCCGTAGAGGAGCTTGGTGGCGGGTGCGAGCGCGAGCGTCTCGATCAGGCTCGGCAGGAGCGCGCGCCCGAGAAAGGGGAGCGCGAGCGAGAGGTCCACGTAGACCTGGGGCCAGACGGCCGCCATGAAGGCGGCCTCGCGGGCGTAGGGGTAGGCGAGATGGAGGAGGACGAGCCGGACGTTCGCCCAGCGCAGATCCTCGAGGAGGGGGCGCAGCAGGAGCGGGTTGGCGGCGACGAGGTCGATGTCGGGGTCGCCGAAGCCGGTGTGGACCTGGACCGGGCGGCCCGTCGCCCGCGCCACGTCCAGGACCTCGTAGACCAGCGTGTCGAGGAGCGGCTTCTCCGTCAGTCGCGGCTTCCCCGCCTCCGCGCGCGCCACGGCCCGGCGATACGCGGCCATGACGTCGTCCCGGTCCCAGCGCCGGACGGCGAGCCCGGAGCGGTAGGCCACGACCGTCTTGAACGCCACGCACCGCTCCGCGGCGGATCGCAGCGCCCCCCGAAACGCTTCGAGGAACCAGTCCCAGGAGAGGTCGCGCCCGAGGAGCGATTCGGCGCAGGTCTCGATGCGGAAGACCTCGTGGAGCCGGCAGGGCAGGAGCTCGCGCATCCCGACGAGCGGCATCCCGCCGTCGGGCGGATACCCGGTGTCGATCAGGAGCGCGGCCACGCGCGCCTCGGCAAGCCAGCGCCGGGCCGCCTCGGGACCCGCGGCCTGCCGCGCGGCCAGGATCGCCGCCACGTCGGGCGCGGTCCCGAAGCGCGCGGCGAGGGCGCGGAGCGCCCGGTGATGGTAGGTCGTCTGCGCGACGTGGGCGGCCATCGCGCCTGCGCGGCCCTCGCTGAAGAGGTCCTGGAACGTCTCCGGCGAGACCGCCCAGGGGTCGGGCAGGAGCGGATGGCCGTGCCCGTCGATGACCGGGAGATCCGCGAGATCGACGGAGCTCAGGGCTCGCTCTGTCGCTCGAGGGCGTCCCACGCCGCCGGGACGCGAAGGCGGGCGGCGGCGAGCGCGGCCACCAGAGCGCGGCGGCGCTGGCCGAGCTCGCCGGAGGTCACCCGAAGAGCCGAGACGCGGGGGCCGACGCCGGCCGAGCCGGTCTAGCTGGCCGCCCGACGAGGCTCGGACACGCCGCCGGTCTCGCGGGCGTCCCCGGCGGATGCGGGCGCCACGGGGTTCCCCGGCTTGCGGATGCTCGGCGAGCCGGACGTCCGCTGCGCCTGCTGCGCTGGCTGCTCGGCGGGGTTGAGCACCGCGAAGCCGAGCACCGACATGAGCGCGCGGGCCGCGTCCGGCGTCGGCGCGCGGCGCTCGGCCTTCCGTCGATCGGGCGTGGGGGCCTTGCCCCGGCCCTTGCGCCGGTCGCCGGTCCGCTCGTCGAGGATCACGCGGTATGCGCCGCGGCCTTCCTGGCGTGGCTTGAGGAACTCGTAGAAGCTCTTCTGATCCTGAGAGAGGACGATCAGCGTGGCGACCGGTCTCGCCGTCTCGATCGGGGACTCGGAGCCTGCCGAACCGGAGGGCTTCATGGGTCACCGCCTCCAGGCGTGGAGGTTGTCCGAAGAGCCGGGCCCGACCTTACCCCGGGGGGACACTTCCAGAGTACGCCAGGAGCCGCCACGGCGGCAAGGCCGCGCCGACACGCCTCGGGCGACGCGGCACGCCGGCCCGCGCGGTCCATTCCTGACCAGCGGGCCGGCCACGCCGGCCAGGAAGCGGCCAGCCCATCGGTCGCGTCCCCGTCGCGCAACTCGACGCGGGCACGGGCGTCCCCGGGGGGTCCGGCGCCGCTGGCGCGCTCGTTGCACCGTGTCCCCGGGACCCTCTGGAGCGCCCGCGGGCCCGGCCAGAAACGCGCCACGCAGCACGGGAGGCGACGGCCTCCGCCGCCGACAGGGAGAAGGAGCCGAGCGCATGGAGCAGGAGGGGAAGACGCCGTGCGTGCTGGTCGCGGACGACGACGCGCGGGTCCGTGACCTGGTGTGCGAGGTGCTCGAGCACTCGGGCCTTCGCGTCGTTGCCGCGAGTAACGGGGAGGAGGTGCTCCGGCTCGTGGCGGCGCACCGGCCGGTGCTGATCGTGCTCGACGTCTTCATGCCGGGGATGGACGGGTACACGGCGATCGCGCGACTCCGGGGCGAGCGGGGCAGCGAGGACGTCCGCGTCATCGTCCTCACGGGACGGGACGAGCCGCTCTATCACACGCTCAGCGCGGGCGTCGGCGCGGTGGCGCATCTCACGAAGCCGGTCTCGCCCCGGCAGCTCGTGGAGACCGTCCACCGGGCCCTGGGCCTGGGCGCGCGGCGGGAGCGCCCCGCCGGAGGGCAGGCCCCTGCTCGGCCGTGAGGCCGCCGGCGGACCCGGGAGCGTGCGGGAGAAGGGCGAGCTCCTGCGCGTCCTGGTGGTCGACGACAACGCCCCGGTCCTGGAGTTCCTGGTCGAGGCGTTCACCGCGAACCGCTGTCTGGTGGCGTCCGCGGCCACGGCCGAAGAGGCGCTGGACCTCCTGTCGGACCGTCCCGTCGACCTGCTGGTCGCCGACATCCGGCTGCCCGGGCTCAGCGGGCTCGACCTCTTGCGCGCCGCCCACGGCAAGCAGCCCGGGGTCAGCGTGGTCCTGATCACGGGGCAGCCCTCCGTCACCTCCGCCGTCTTCGGCGTCCGCCACCGCGCCTACGATTACCTCTCCAAGCCCGTCGCGCTGAAGGACGTGCAGGCGCTCCTGGAGCGGCTTCGGACGGACCGGGCGCACCGCGGAAGCCCCGAGCGCGAGCCGCCGGGGCGGGGCGCCGATCCCGGCCTCCGAGAGCTCGCGATGGAGGGCCTCTTCCGCATCGGCGAGTCGGCGTTCCAGGGGCTCGAGGCGGACGGCTTCCTCGACGTGGCGCTGGACTACGCGGTCCAGGGGCTCCAGAGCGAGGCGGTGCTGCTCCTCCTCGAGGACCACCAGGGGCAGACGATCCAGCGTCAGAAGGGCGATCGCGCGGTCAGCTCTCAGCTCCTCGGCCTGGTCGAGTCCGCGTTCGACGAGCTCGGCCGGACGGGTGGGCAGGAGCCGCTGACCCTGACGGACGCGGGACAGCCGGTGGCGGCGCTCGCGGCGCTCCTGCCCGACGCCGGGGCCGTCCGGGGCGTGCTCTGCGCGGGCCGGGATGCGCGGCGAGGGGCCTTTCTGCCTCACGAGCGGACGTTCTTCCGCCATTACGCGCAGGCCATCGCGCTGGGGCTGCGGAACGTCCTGCTCGACAAGAATCTCGAGAGCAACCTGGCCGACACGATCTCCTTCTTCGTCACCGCGCTCGAGTCGAAGGACCCCTCGCTCAAGGGACATTCCGCCCGCGTGTCGCTCTACGCCGGGGAGATCGCGAGGGCCCTGGATCTCGCCCCGGCCGACGTGACGGTGTGCCGCCGGGCGGGCCTGCTCCACGACCTGGGGAAGCTCGTGCTGGTCGACGCGATCCTCCTGAAGCCGGGCCCGCTGACGCCCGAGGAGGCTGCCGTCGTCCGACAGCATCCCGTGATCGGCGCCAGGATCCTGCAGCGGCTCGGGTTCCTGGAGCACGAGGCGGAGGCCGTGAGGCACCACCTCGAGCGGTTCGACGGCGGCGGCGCCCCGGACGGGCTGGCCGGGGAGGAGATCCCGCTCGCGGCCCGCGTCGTGGCCGTGGCCGACGCCTTCGACGCCATGATGTCGTTCCGTCCCTACCGGCCCGCGCGGTCCCTGCCGGCCGCGCTCGCCGAGCTCATCCGGAAGGGCCGCGTCCAGTTCGATCCGGCGGTGGTCCGCGCCTTCACGACGGTTCCCGAGGCCCGCCTGGTCGAGATCAGCCGCTACTACGGGAACGCGGACGCCGCGGCGGAGCGGCCGACCCGGCCCGATCGCGACTCCTCGCCGCGCGGGACGGGGGGCGAGCGGGCGCTCCCGGCCGGCGACCGTCTCCCTCACGCGGGGCCGGCCCGGAACGAATCGCCCGTCGGCGCCGACCTCCTGGTCGTGCGCCGGCCGGGTGACCCGCTCGAGCCGTTGAAGCGGGCGATTCGCGGCGAGCTAGCCGGCTCCGGCTGACCGCGGCGAGTCCGCCGACCGGCCGGCCGCCCGGGGGTCCCCGCCGGCGGTGTCCGGCTTCACCGCCAGGAACAGGTAGCGGTTGAGACTGAAGAAGTAGCTCCCGCGCTCGCCCCGGGTCCGGAGGTCCTCGAGCCATCCCGCGGCGTCGGCCGCCGACACGCCCCGCCGCCCCACCACGAACGTCGCGATGATGCCCATGAGCCCGTGGCTGTAGGTGTCGGGATCGAAGTCGGGGTTGAGCAACGGGATGACCTGGCAGCGTTCCACGCGGAAGCCGGCTCGCTGGAGCCGCGAGCGGAGCGTCCGCGGCAGGTGCGGGTCCACGAGGTGCTCGCTCCAGGCGTCCAGGATCTGGTTCATGCGGGCCGGGCTCCCGGAGTCCCAGACGATGGAGTCCCAGTCCGTGTCCACGACGAGGAGCCGGCCGCCCGGGCGGAGCACGCGGTGGGCGTCCCGGAGCGCGGCGTCGACGTCGGCGACGTACTCGTAGACTTGCGTCGAGACGGCCACGTCGAACTCGCCGTCGGGGAACGGAAGCTCGGTCGCGTCGCCCGCGCGGAAGTCCACCCACGGGAGCTCCGCGCAGCGCGCGCGCGACAGGGCGAGCATGCTCTCGCTGAGGTCCAGCCCGCTGACGCGACCGGCCGCGCCCACCCGCGTGGCCATCTCGTGAGCCAGCAATCCCGGTCCCGATCCGATATCGAGCACGCGCTCGCCTGGCCGGAGCTCGAGCACCCGGAGCGTGGCGTCGCGCTGCGCGACGACGTCGGGCGCCAGATACGTGGCCTCGACCCGTCGCGCGGCGTCCGCGTCGAACTGTAGCCGGCTGCTCATCCGCTCAGAACTTGTAGAAGTGGTGCTCGATCTCGAAGGCGACGTCCTTCCCGGCGAAGGCGCGGACCTCGGAGCGCTTGACGGCCAGGTACTCCCGGGCGAGGACGTCGCCGAGCGCGGCGCGGAGGACCTCGTCCCGCTCCAGCGCGTCGAGGGCCTCGCCCAGCGAGGCGGGGAGGCGGCGGATCCCGCGGCGCTGGCGCTCGGTCTCGGAGAGCGTGTCCGGGTCCACGAGCGCCGGCTCGCCGGGGTCGAGCTTCCGCGCCATCCCGTCCAGGCCCGCGGCCAGGAGGCCGCCGAGGGCGAGGTAGGGGTTGCTCGAGGGGTCGCAGGGCTTCAGCTCGAAGTTGGTGGACTCCATCTCGAGCCCCCGTCGCTTGGACGGGATGCGGACGGCGGCCTCGCGGTTGTCCGGACCCCAGGCCGTGTAGGCGCTCGCCCAGAAGCGGGGCTGAAGCCGCCGGTACGAGTTGACGCTCGGCGCGGTCAGCGCGACGAGGCCGGGCAGGTGGGCGAGCACGCCGCCGATGAACGCGTAGCCGGCCTCGGAGACGCCGTAGCGGCCCCGGGGGTCGTGGAAGTGGTTCGTCCCGTCGCGCGCCCGCCAGAGGCTCCAGTGGACGTGGCTGCCGTTGCCGGCCTGGTCCGGGAAGGGCTTCGGCGCGAACGAGGCGAGGAGGCCGTGCTTGCCCGCGACCCCGCGGGCGGTCTCGCGGACGGTGAGCTGGTTGTCGGCGGCGCGGAGCGCGTGGGCGAAGCGCACGGGCAGCTCCTGCTGCCCCGGGCCGAGCTCGGCGTAGTACTGCTCGGCCTGCACCCCCTGCGCCGCGAGCGCCTCGATCAGCTCGATCATGACCGGCGCGGCCGAGTCCATCCCGATCGTGGAGAAGCACGGGCTCCGGTCGAGCGCGACGTAGCGCTCGCCCTCGCGGCGGGCCAGCGTGAACTCGTTCTCGAAGGCCGCCTGGAAGACGAAGCCTTGCGCCCGCGCCTCGGCGATCGCGCGCCGGAGGACGCTCCGCGGGCAGGCGCCCCACGGCTCGCCGTCGAGCGTCGTGAGGTCGCAGAAGAGCCGCGCCGACTTCGGCGCGTAGGGCAGGATGGCGAACGTCTCGAGATCGGGCGTGATGCGGATCTCCCCGACGGGGCCGAACGCGCCCTCCGGCACGAGCTGGTCGAGCATGTTGAACGACTGCATCGCGACCGTGAGCCCGATCCCGGACTCCAGGTAGGAGGCGAGGAAGCGCGTGTGACAGGCCTTCCCGCGGATGACCCCGTCGTTGCCGCAGTAGAGGAAGCGGACGAGCTGGACGTCGGCCGCGCGGCAGGCGTTCAGGATGGCGCGCGGGTGGACACGGCCGCGCGGGGAGCCCCCGGCGGGCCGGGCCCGTGTCGACCGTGAAGACCGTCGGGACCGTCGCGCCGGCATCGGGCGTCCTCCTTTCCTGCCGCTCAGAAGCCGAGCAGCTCGAACGGCCGGCG
>JBIOTN010000055.1:0-15916 GCA_044866005.1 Candidatus Rokuibacteriota bacterium
GGAGCGGCCGCGGGTGGCGTCCGACATCGGCGTCGTGACCGCTCGGGTGTTTCGGATGACGTCGAGCGGCGCCGAGACCCCTCCGGCCGTGACGCTCTCGGAGCTCGAGGGTGACGCGCTCCCCGCCACCTACCGGGGGACACGACAGGTCCCGATGGCGCCGGACGAGCTGCGGCCGGGCGACCTCCTCGTCGTCCGCCACCTCTACACCTCGACCCCCGAGGCGCAGCTCGTGTCCCGGCTGAAGTCCTATCGCGAGGGCGAGTTGCTCGTCCATACCGTTCGCCTGCCGCTCTCACGGCTTCCCGGGGACGTCCGGGTCAAGGATCAGTTCCGTGTCGCCGGCGGTCAGCTCGTTCGGGTCGAGATGTCCCCGACCAGACTTCACCGCCACAAGATCCGGTTGCGTCTCCGGAGGGCGTTCGCCGGCCGGCCCCGTCCGGTGGGCGACGACGAGGTGCGGGCGCTGCTGCGCGAGGTGTCGGCGTTTCTGCAGGGGCAAGGCTATTTCCGTGGCCGGCGGGAGAGCTGACGATGGCTTTCGAGTGGGTCGTCGTGAACGGGAGCTGTGCCGCCTGCGAGGCGATGGTGGGGTTGTGGGACGAAGAGCCGCAGCGCCCTCACGACTACTGCGACTGCGACGTCTTCGAGGACATTTTCGACGAGGAGGACGGGTTGTCGCCGGGCACGTGCTGGGGCGACGTGGACATCGACGACCCGGGCACGTATGTGGACGGGGTCGTGACGATGTTCGTCGACGTCCACTACATCTGCGGGGACGGGTCCGAGGTCGACGACTCCTTCACCATCGAGCAGAGCCTGGACGAATGGCTGGACGCCTGGATCGACAATCCAGATGGGGCCGAGTGGGAGGAGTGGCACGAGGAGGCGCAGGAGCGCATCCACGCCATGTGCGAGGGAGAGCTCGAGGACGAGTGCACGACGTTCGAGGTCCCGAGCCCGTTCGACATCCCGAGCCCGCCGGACTGACCGCCGGATCTCCGGTATCGCCCTCCCCGCCCTCGACGCGACGAAGAGGTCTCGCTGACGCTCGGCCGAGAGGTGGGCGACGCCCCGTCCTCGCAGCCGATTTACCCGGCGCGCGTCGGGCGGAGCAGCCGCTCGAGGAGCGGGCGGTAGTGCGCGAGGTCGGGCGTCGGCGCGCCGGCGACCTTGGCCGCGTCGTCCCACCGGCGCAGCCGGACGGCGTCCGCCGCGTACGGCGAGGCCTCGAAGTCCCGCACCTCGGCGTCCGTGAGCGGTCCGCCCTGGACCGCCAGCGTGCTCACGGACGCCGGCGACAGGGCCGCCCGGTACCCGGGCTCGACCGCGCAGAGGTAGCGCTTGGCCGCGACGTGGAGGCGGACGGGCTCGGCCACCGCCGGCCCGAAGTGCGGGGCCAGGACGCGGCCGCCCAGGGCCGGGTGGCCCGCGTCGAGGGCGGGGTCCTCGGGCGGCTCGTGGACCACGTAGGCGATGTCGTGGAGGAGCGCCGCCGCCACCAGCGCGGGCGGCGCGCCGGCCCGCTCGGCGGCGTGAGCGGTCTGGAGCATGTGCTCCGTGATCGAGACGCGCTCGCCGAGGTAGGCGCTCCGCCCGTAGTCCCGCAAGCGAGCGAGAAGGCGGTCGATGACCGCGGCGGCGGTCATGCCGGCGCCGCGGCGGGCGTCGCGGCGCGGTCCAGCACGGCGAGCCGGCTCCGGAGCCCGTCCATGTCGGCGTAGCAGCCCTGGAGGTGACGCTGGCCGGCGCCGGAGAACGGCGTGCGGCCGTGGAGCACGCGGAGGTTGTCGACGACGAAGAGGTCGCCGGGCTCGAGTCGGAAGCGCACCTGCCAGGCCGGGTCTTCCAAGAGCCGCACGAAGGCCCGATAGGCGTCGTACCAGGGCTCCACGAGCGCGGGCTCGATGCGGAGCGGGGCCTTGGAGCGGTTGTTGAGCCGGATGGCGGCGATCTCCCCCCGGGCGTCGAGCGTGACGATCGGATGCTCGGCCGTCAGGTCGGTCCCGGCGTCCCGGAAGCGGAACGGCACCGGGACGCGGGCGAGGAGTGCGAAGCGGGCGGGGGCTGTCCGGCGCAGGTGCTCGGCGACCTCGACGCCATCCACGACCACGCTGTCCCCGCCCTCGGCGCTGGACGCCAGGCAGTGGAGGAGCTGGAGCGTCGGCGGCGGCTCGCGGTAGGGGTTGTCGGTGTGGCAGGAGAGCCCGAGGCCGGTGTAGGCGAGGTTGGTCGGGTGGAGGACCGATCGCACGTCGAAGAGGCGGCCGTAGTTCGTCTCCCGGACGAACCCGAAGAGCTCGGCCACCCGCGTCACCGCGCCGGGCTCGACCGGCACGCCGCGGAGCAGGGCCGCGCCGTAGGTCACGATCGCCCGCAGCCACTCCCGGAGGGCGCCCTCGTCCGCCACGACCTCGGCGTGGCGCGCCTCCGGCAGCCCCGGCCGGCCCTCGGCGCGCCAGCAGCGGCGCGCCGGCGGGGCGGCCGCGCGGTCGGCGTCGCAGTAGCAGTGACGGCGGAGCCAGGCGGGGTCGAAGCGCCCGGCGTGCGGGTCGGCCGCCCAGGTCACCTCGATGCCGGCCGCCGTCGCCGCCGCCGCCGTCACGCGGAGGCCGTCCGGAAGGCGCCCGGTCTCGACGAGCCGCTGGCCGGTGGCGGGATCGCGGCAGTCGGGGCACCCGCAGTGATCGCGCAGCCACACCGCGTGGAAGACGCCCGCGTGGCCGTCGCCCCACGCGACGGCGAGGCGACCGTCCCGAACGGAGACCGCCGCGTCCATCCTCCACCTCCTCGCGCCCGCGCGCCCGGCGCGGGCCGGCGGGTCGATTATACGCGGTGGCCGCGGCCCGTCGTACGGGCCGCCCAGCGTGCTACGATGGGCCCGAGCGCGGAAGGCACGGCATGGCGGATCGTCGGAAGGCCCCGAAACGCGTTGCGTCGCCGAGGGCCCGTCGGGCGGGGAGGCGGCCGCTCCGCCTGTGGCTCGCCCTGGCGGTGGGGATCGGATTCTTCGCCTACCTGATCCCGCTCTGCCAGACGGTCCTGGCGTCCCCGGGGACGCACCCCGTGGAGCGGGCCCGGGCGACGCCCCTCACGCGCTACCTGCAGGCCGACCACGACCTGACCACCGGGCGTGCCAGCCTGCCGCTCGCCGTCCTCGCCGGCGCGCCCGAGCCCGCTCGCCTCTTGCACCCTCTCCTCCAGCCCGGACGCCTCGGCGACCGCGACGCGCCCGGGCAGCGCTCGAGCCCGCACGCCCGCCCGGACCTTTCGCGGAGTCCTCCCGGCCGCTGAGCGGCCTCATCACGCGCGTCCCGATCCGGCGGAGCGATTCCCGCCCCGCCGGGGCAGTCGCCAACCCGCTCCGCCCCGGGACAGCCGGACGGAGTCGCGGAGACTCACCGAGGAGGGGCCATGCGGCGCATCCCAGTCGTCCTGCTACTGGCGGCGGTGTTCCTCGTCTTCCCGCTCCTCGCGCAGGCGGTCAAGCTCTACGCCGACTGGCTCTGGTTTCACGAGGTCGGATACCAGAACGTCTTCAACACGGTCCTGGCGGCGAAGGGACTCCTCGCCCTGTCGGCCGGCATGCTCGTCTTCGTCCTCCTCTACGCGAACCTCCGCCTGACGGGCCGCGGGCGCGGGCGCGATCTGACCCTCGCCCTGGCCGAGGATGCGCCCCAGTTTCCGCAGCTGCCGCCCTGGCCGCTGATCGAGCCGCTCTACCGGCGGATGCTGCTGCCCGGCTCGCTGGTCCTGGCCTTCCTGCTCGCGGCGCCCACCGCGGGACGATGGCCGGAGGTGATCCGATTCCTCAACGCCGTTCCGTTCGGCATCCAGGACCCGCTCTTCGGCCGGGACGTCGGCTTCTACGTCTTCACGTACCCGTTCCTGGTCGCGGTCTACCAGTTCCTCGTGCTCGCGGTCGTCCTGACGACGGCGGCGGTGGCCGCGGCCTACCTCCTGGCGCGAGGGATCCAGCTCGCGCCGCAGCGCCTGGTCGTGACCCCCTGGGCCAAGGGGCACGTCCTCGCCCTGCTCGCCGGGCTGCTGCTCGTGAAGGTGTGGGGATACGTGCTGGACCGATACGCGCTCCTGCTCTCGCCGGGCGGGGCGTCCTTCGGCGCCGGCTACGCCGACGTCCACGCCACCCTGCCGGTCCTCGGCGTGGTGATGGCGCTGGCCGGCCTCGCCTCCGTCCTGTGCCTGGTCCAGATCGCGCGGCCCGGCTTCCGGCTGGCCGTCGTCGGGCTCGCGCTGTGGCTGGCGGGCAGCCTCCTCGGCCTCGGCGCCTATCCCGCGCTGATCCAGCGGCTTCACGTGGTGCCGAACGAGATCGTGGCCGAGCGGGCCTACATCGAGCGCACGATCGCCGCCACCAACCGGGCGTACGGGCTCGACCGCATCGCGGTGCGTCCCTTCCCGGCGCAGGAGGAGCTGACGCTCGCCGTCCTGCAGAAGAACGATGCGACGATCAAGAACATCCGGCTCTGGGACCACCGGCCGCTGCTCGACTCGTACGCCCAGCTGCAGGAGATCCGCACCTACTACAAGTTCGTGGACGTCGACAACGACCGCTACCACCTCGACGGGGACTACCGTCAGGTCATGCTCTCCGTGCGGGAGCTCTCGCACGCCCACCTGCCGAGCCGGATCTGGATCAACGAGCACCTCGTCTACACGCACGGGTACGGCGCGGTGGTCGGCCCCGTGAACCGGGTGACCCGGGAGGGGCTGCCGGAGTTCTTCGTCAAGGACATCCCGCCCGCCGGCACGGCCGCCCTGCGCATCGCGCGTCCCGAGATCTACTTCGGCGAGATCGCGAGCGCGTACGTGCTGGTACGCACGCGGCGGCCGGAGCTGAACTATCCGGTGGGGGACCAGAACGTCTACACGCGGTACGACGGCGAGGGCGGCGTCGCGATCGGCTCGTGGTGGCGGCGGTTCCTGTTCGCCGCCCGGTTCGCCGAGCTCAAGATGCTCCTCTCCCGTGAGCTGGGGCCGGAGAGCCGGATCCTCTTCCACCGGGCCATCACCGAGCGTGTCCAGGTCATCGCGCCGTTCCTCCTCCTCGACCGCGACCCCTACCCGGTCATCACCAGCGACGGCCGCGTGGTCTGGATGCTCGACGCGTACACCACCTCCGAGCACTTCCCGTACTCGCAGCCCACGGCCCGGCTCGGCAACTACATCCGGAACCCGGTCAAGGTCACGGTGGACGCCTACCACGGCGCCGTGCGCTTCTACCTGGTGGAGCCGGACGAGCCGCTGGCCCGCGCCTACGCCCGGGCCTTCCCCGGGCTGTTCCAGCCCATCGGCGCGATGCCCGCCGACCTCCGGGCCCACATCCGGTACCCGCAGGACTTCTTCGGCATCCAGGCGCGGATGTACGCGGCGTTCCACATGCTCGACCCGCAGGTCTTCTACAACAAGGAGGACCTGTGGACGATCCCCATCCGGAAGTCGGAAGGGCGCGAGGTCGAGATGGAGCCCTACTACACGATCATGCGGCTGCCGGACGAGGGTCGGGAGGAGTTCATCCTCCTCCTGCCGTTCACGCCGGTCCGTCGCGACAACATGATCGCCTGGCTCGCCGCCCGGTCCGATCAGGCGAACTACGGGAAGCTGGTGCTCTTCGACTTTCCCAAGGGCAAGCTCGTCTTCGGCCCGCGCCAGGTGGAGGCGCGGATCGATCAGGACGCCTTCATCTCCCAGCAGATCTCGCTGTGGAGCCAGGCCGGCTCCCAGGTGATCCGGGGGAGCCTGCTGGCGATCCCGATCGAGGAGTCGCTCCTCTACGTGCAGGCGCTCTACCTGGCGGCCGAGCGCGGGCGGCTGCCCGAGCTGAAGCGCGTGATCGCGGCGTTCGGGAACCGGATCGCCATGGAGGAGACCCTGGAGAGCTCGCTCCGGCAGATCTTCGCTCGCGGGCGCGAGCCGGAGGGCCTCCGGGCCGCGACCACGGTGGCCGCCGGCGCGCCGGCGCAAGGCTTGGCCGCGCAGGCGCTCGAGCACTTCCGGCGGGCGCAGGAGCACCTGGCGCGCTGGAACTGGACGGGGTTCGGCGAGGAGCTGCGGAAGGTCGAGGAGATCCTGAAGAGCCTCCAGGAGCGCGGGCGCTGAGACAAGCGCGTGGTCCCCGCGGGGAGGTCGGGAGCCCACGACGCCAGCGCCCTGGCGCCCATCGGTTCGCCCGCGCCCGCGCTCGGCGCGTCCGCTCGCCCATCCAGCTTCTTTCATCGAGCCGAGGGTGCAGTTGCGCCGAGGAGCCCTCGGGGCGCGGGACCTCAAGCTCCGCGAGGACGCTCGACTACGACCTGGCGCAGCTCGAGCGGATCGCGGCCGAGGTGATGGCGCCGTTCAATCCGAGCTGAGGCGGCGCGAGAGGCGCGGGAGCGGGCCCCGTCTGCGTCGCGCGCCGTGGGACGCGCCCCGACCCTGGCGCGGCGGCCGAGCATCGGCTATCGTGGGCGTGACCCCGAGCCGGCCAGGCCAGCGGGACACCTGCCGTGAGACGGGACTGGACGCGGGAAGGAGGCGTCAGGCCATGGGCGGACGTTTGACGCGACGCGAGCTCCTGCAGCGCGCTGGGATGGGCGCGGCCGTGACCGCGCTGGGCTCACCCACGGCGACCTGGGCGCAGCCTCAGGCGCCCGAGACCCTGGTGGTGGCGCAGGGCGTGGACATGCAAACGGGCGACCCGCACAGGACGACGCTGACCCACGCGGTGAACGTCCTGGTCAACTTCTACGACACGCTCGTCGGGCGCGACGCCACCCTGGCGCTCAAGCCCGGCCTGGCGCTCGCCTGGCGCGCCGTCGACCCCACGACCTGGGAGTTCAAGCTCCGCCAGGGCGTGAAGTTCCACAACGGCGAGCCGTTCAACGCGCAGGCCGTGAAGTTCTCGTTCGAGCGGATGCTGGACCCCAAGACGCGCTGGCCCGGCGCGGGCGCCTTGCGGCTGATCAAGGCGGTGACGGCCGTGGACGACTCGACGGTCCGCTTCACCACCGAGCGGCCCTGGCCGCTCATGCCGAGGTTCCTGGGGTACTACGGGATGATCGTGCCGCCGGCCCTGGCGCAGAGCGGCGACGAGGCCCTCGTCCGCCACCCGGTGGGGACCGGGCCCTACCGGTTCGGGCGCTGGGTGAAGGACGACCGCGTGGAGGTCGAGGCCAACCCCGACTTCTGGGGCGGCCGACCCCGGATCAGCCGCGTCGTCTTCCGCGCCATCCCCTCCGAGTCGTCCCGGCTGGCGGAGCTCCTGGCCGGCTCCGTCCACCTGATCAACCTGGTGCCGCCCGAGCTGTTCCGCCCGATCCAGGAGTCGCCGCGGGCGCGGCTGGTGGAGGGCCGCAGCCTGAGCGTCTACTTCGTCATCTACAACCTGGTCAACATCGCGCGGGAGCGGCCGCTGGCGGACCGGCGCGTGCGGCAAGCGCTCAACTACGCGATCAACCGTCCGGCCATCCTCTCGAGCATCATGCACAACGTGGGCGCGCCGGTGGCGACGGTCTGCACGGACGTCATGCTGGGGTGCGATGCGTCCGTCGCCCCGTTCCCCTACGATCCGGAGCGGGCCCGCGCGCTCCTGCGCGAGGCCGGCTATCCCAACGGGTTCGACTTCAGCATCACGACGACCAGCGGCGCCTACCCCGGCGACCGCGACGTCACCCTGGCCCTGGCCGACCAGCTCAACCGGGTCGGGGTGCGCACCCGCGTGAACGTCACCGAGTACGGCGTGCAGCTCAAGGCGGTGCAGAGCCGCCAGCTCGCCGAAGACGGGTGGTTCACGCGGTTCACCGATTTCTTCGGCCTGAGCACCATCATCCCGTTCCGGGCCTTCTACTCGCAGGGGGAGTGGTCCTTGTGGCGGCCGGGCCACCGCGAGTTCGACCAGGCGGTGGAGGCGGCGAACGTCGCCACGGACGAGGCCCGGATCCGTGAGCTCTCCCGCCGTATCCAGATGCTCTACAAGGAAGAGGCGCCCGCCATCTCGCTCTTCACCGCGCCCAATGTCTACGGGATGCATCCCGACCTCGAGTGGACGCCCCGGCCGGACCTCCTGCTGACCATGTTCGACGCGGGCTGGCGGCGACGCTGACAGACGATCTCGCGGGGCCGGCGCCTGCCCGAGCGGGGCGGGCGGACCGGCCCCGTCGGGCGCCAGGCAGCGGTGATGGCGCGCCTCGGCCCCCCCGGCACGACCAGCGGCGGTGAGGGGCGGCCGTGACCGAGTACGTGATCCGCCGGCTCGTGCTCTCGCTCGTCGCCATGGTCGGCGTGATCACCATCGTCTTCGTCCTGATGCACGCGAGCGGGGACCCGGTCACCCTGCTGGTCTCTCAGGAGGCGACGCAGGAGGACATCGACCGGATCCGCCAGGCCTACGGGCTGGACCAGCCGCTCTCGGTCCAGTACGTGCGGTTCGTGGCGCGGGTGGCCCAGGGCGATCTCGGCTATTCCTACCGGCAGGGCTTGCCGGTGGCGGAGCTGATCGTCGAGCGCTTGCCGGCCACGTTCGAGCTGGCGCTGGCGGCGATGGCCGTGGCCGTGCTGCTCGGCGTGTCGCTGGGGATGGTGGCGGCCGCCCGGCGCGGCTCGGGCCTGGACCTGACCGCCATGACGGTCGCGCTGATCGGGACCAGCATGCCGAGCTTCTGGCTCGGCCTGCTGCTGATCATCGTCTTCGGCGTGGAGCTCGGCTGGCTCCCCGTGTCCGGGTACGGGACGCTCAGGCACCTCGTGATGCCGGCCTTCGTCCTGGGCGGGTTCTACGCGGCGCAGATCAGCCGGCTCACCCGCACGGGCCTCCTGGAAGTGCTGGCTCAGGACTACATCCGCACCGCGGCGGCCAAGGGGCTGGCCGACCGCGCGGTGCTCCTCAAGCACGCCTTGCGCAACGCGGCGCTCCCCGTGCTGACGGTCCTGGGCCTCAGCTTCGGCCACATGCTGGGAGGGGCGCTGGTGGTGGAGTCCATCTTCGCGTGGCCGGGGATGGGACGCCTGACGGTGCAGGCCGTGCTGGGCCGGGACTTCCCCCTGGTGCAGGGGGCGGCCGTGATGGGCGCGGCGGTCTTCCTGGCGGTGAACCTGACCATCGACCTCGTCTATGGCTGGGTCGATCCTCGTCTTCGCGCAGCCGCGCGTCGGACGTAGACGGCTCGGGCTGCCCTTCTTCGCCCACCGGGTCCTGCGGAGCCCGTCCGGGGCGGTGGGCGCGGTCCTCCTGCTGCTCGTCGCGGCGGCGTTCGGCGCCTCCCTGGCCACGCCCTACGATCCCGTCGCGCAGGACCTGAGCCTCACCGTGCATCCGCCTTCGCTGTCGCCCGTCCGCGGCCAGCTCCACCTCCTGGGCACCGACCAGCTGGGGCGCGACATCCTGAGCCGGCTGCTGGTCGGCCTCCGCATCTCCTTGCTCGTGGCGCTGGTCGTCGTGCCGGCATCCACCCTGCTGGGCCTCGCCGCGGGGATGGGGACGGGGTACCGCGGCGGCTGGCTCGACCTGGCCTTGATGCGCCTCGTGGACGCCCAGCTCTCCATTCCCACGCTGCTCTTCATGGTCGCCGTGGTGGCGGCGCTCGGCTCCGGACTGGCCCAGATCGTGATGGTGCTGATCCTCGTGGGATGGCCGACCTATGCGCGGGTGGGGCGGGCGGAGGTCCTCGCGCTGCGCGAGCAGGAGTTCGTCGCCGCGGCCCGCGCCCTGGGGGCGTCCGAGCTCCGCCTGCTCCTCCGCCACGTGCTACCGAACCTGACGCCCACGCTCGTGGTGCTCGCCACGCTGCAGCTCCCCGTGGTCATCATCTGGGAGGCCGCGCTGAGCTTCCTCGGCCTGGGGATCCAGCCGCCCACGCCCAGCCTGGGCCAGATGCTGGGCCACTCGCAGGAGGTGGTGTGGCGCGCCTGGTGGATGCCGACCATTCCCGGGGTCGCCATCACGCTGGTGGTGCTGGCCTTCAACCTGATGGGCGACCGCCTGCGCGACGTGCTCGACCCGCGGCTGCGCGGGGTCGGGCACGCGTGACCCGGCCTGCGCCGCCTCAGAGCTCTCGCAGCGAGCGTGCCGACTCGGAGGGCCGCATGGCGTGGGATGGTGACGTGATGCTCACCACCTTCAAGGGTCGTCAGGCGAAGATGGCTCCCGGTCTGGCGGGTCATCCGGTAGCCGAGGTCGCCGAGGGCTCGCGCGAGCTCGTCACCGGAGACGTCGCGCGGAAGTCTCAAGCCGTGACGACTTCCTCGCGCACGAAGTGGAGGCGGATGATCGGCGGGACCTTGTCGTCAGCGAAGTGGCAGCGCACCGCGTCGCGGACGTTCGCGTGTATCTCGGCCGTTACCGCGCCCGGCCGCGCATCGAGGCCGGATGCCCGGGCAACTGTAACCGCTTGCCTGTGTCGGTTACCGTGGTCCCGTCCACCTTCAGGATCGATACGTCGCCGTCGAGGAAGTTGCCGACGTACAGATACTTGCCGTCGGGACTGAATACGGCGCCTTCGGGGAGCCCGCGCACCTCGACCTCGCCGACCTTCGTCACCTTCTTGCCGTCGATCTTCAACACCGCCACGCTGCCGTTCCGGTTGTAGAACCACGCGTTCTTGGGCCCGTCGTTGCCGCGCAGGAGCATCGCCACCGCGATCTGGCCCGTCGGGCTGATCACGAACCCTTCCGGCGCGTCCCCGACGACCACTCGATCGATGACGCGGGGCGGATTCGCCTCGAGGTCGATCACACTCACGGTGTCGATATGGCCGTCGGAGCGTCCGGAGTTGCCGTTATCGGCGGTGAGCGCGAGCTTTCCGTCCGGCGTCACGTCAACGTTGTAAGGCCAGAGGCCGACCGGCATGTCGTACTTGTTGTAGGTCACCTTCTGCCCGTTGATCTCGAGCAGGGCGATCTTGTGGCCGGGGAACTTGGCCGCGACGGCGCGCTTGCCGTCCGCCGTCATGACCACCGCCGAGACCTGCTCGCCCATCTGGACCGTGTCGATGAGCTTCACCTCCTTGCCCTGGATCGAGAGCACGCTGATCGAGTTGTCGCCCCGGTTCGCGATCAAGGCGAGGTCGCCCCGCGCGTTGATCGAGAGGCCCGATGGTTGCTTGCCGACCTCCACGGTCCCGATGTGAGCTGGCGGGTTCGCGGTGAGGTCGATCACGTAGAGCTTGTTGTCAGGCACGCCCTTCCAGGCGCCACCCTCCTGGACCCAGGTCAGCGAGTTCGCGACGATCGCCAGCCGCTCGTCGGGCGTGATCGCCAGGTTTGTCGGTGGGCCGACGAGCGAGTTCATCAGGGGGAGGTTCGTGATGATCCGTGGCGCCTCGCGGTTACTGATGTCGACGATGGAGACGGTGTCCTTCCCGGGCGGCAGGAAGACCAGCTTGCCGGCGTCATCGAAGGTGACCTTCTCGTCGTTGCCGATGATCATGAGCTCGGCCCACGCCGGGATCGGCACGGCGGAGACGAAAAGCGCGAGGAGAATCAGCGCCCGACTCCAGAACCGTCCCCTGAATTGGCCCTGGCGCGAACTCATCTTCGTGTCCTCCTGTGTGTCGAGGCCGGGATTTCCGATATGGACCGATTTCCCCGTGGCGGCGTCCACCGAGCAGACCGTCCCGTCACTCCTGCAATCGCCGAACGATTCAGAGGGTCAGCACGATCTTACCCGTGAACTGCTTGCTGAGGAACTCCTGCTGCGCGCGAACAATCTGTGCTAGTGGATAGGTGTTCGCCACGACCGGCTTGATCTCGCGACGCTCGATGTAGCCGACGAGGTTCCTGAAGACGTCAGGTTCCAGGACGGTGCAGCCCAGGAGCCGGAGGTCCTTCAAGTACAGAGTCCGGAGGTCCAACGTGACCATCGGTCCTGCGATGGCTCCAGCTACGGCGTACCGCCCACCACGTTTCAGGACGTCGAGCAGCTCGGGCCACCGCGGCCCGCCGACGACGTCGACCACCACGTCTGCGCTCTCTCGCCCACACCAGTCGAGCAGATCCGCATGGCGCGGAACGATGTGATCCGCGCCGAGAGCTTTCACCTGGTCCGCCTTCGATGCGCTGGTCATGGCGAGGACGTTCGCCCCTCGCCGCTTCGCGAGCTGCACAGCCGCTGATCCCACGCCGCCGGAGGCCCCGGTAATCAGGACCGTTTCTCCGGCACCCACATCGGCTCGCGTGAGCATGTTCTCGGCGGCAGAGTAGGCGCACGGGAAAGACGCCAGCTCGACATCGGAGAGACCGCTCTCGATCTTGTGGGCATGGATCGAAGCGACCTTGGTATATTCGGCAAAGCCGCCATCGCACTCCGAGCCGAAGTAGCACGCCTGGTAGGGCTTCCAGCCGAGCGGCGCGCGCAAGACCGGCTCGATCAGAACCCGCTCGCCGATCCGTACGGGATCGACGTCGTCGGCGACGGCGGCGATGCGACCACAGACGTCAGCCCCCTGAATGCGGGGGAATGCCAGTGCTGCACCGGTCCAGCCGGCCTCTTCGGCCCTTGCCGTCGCATAGCCGGCTCCTCCGCCCTCCGATGTCGTGCCTTCGGTCACGCCCTTCGAGTACCAAGCCGTGCGAGTGTTGATGTCCGTGTTGTTGACCCCGGCCGCCGCGACGCGGATCAGAACCTCACCCGTCTTCGGCAGCGGCACGGGAACGCCGTCGCGGTATTCGAGCTGCTCGAACCCGCCGTGTCCCTTGAGGACCACGGCTCTCATCGTTCTCGGAATCGTCGTCGTCGAACGGCTCATTGGGCCAAATCGGCGTCGCCGCGGACGCTTCCCGTCATGAGCTGACCGTTCCCGCCTCCTCGATACCCGTCGTAGCTCACCTCGTACGGCGACACCCCCGGGCGTCGCAACCACCCCGGGGGGCCCGGGCGCCCTCGACCCTTCCGGCCGGAGCGGAGATCCGCCCCGTGAGCATCGCGCGGCCGTGGTCGGAGTTCAAGACCTATGTCGTGGCTCCGACTCGTACGGTCCTTGCCGGGCCTCCGCCTCTTGTCTATGATGATGGCGCTAGCGTCCGGACCGGGCATACCCGGGGGGAGCCGTGGAACGCATCGGCATCGAGCGAAGGCCGGCTGCGACGGAGTTCTGGAGCCTGGCTGCGGCGGGCGGCGCCCCCGGGGACGGGTCCACGGCCCCCGACCTGCCCCGCGCCTCCTGAGCCGTGCCCGTCCTCATCGTCGGCAGCGCGACCGCCCAGCCCGGGCAGATGACCGCGGGCTGGATCGACGTCCCCGACGGCGTGGACCCCGGCACCCGCATCCCCGTCACCGTGGCCCACGGCGCGCGCCCCGGGGCCGTCCTCACCCTGGTGGCCGGCACCCACGGGTACGAGTACACCTCCGTGCTCGCGCTCCATCGCGTGGCGCCCCGCCTGGCGCCGGCGCAGATGACCGGCTCCGTCATCCTGGTTCACATGGCCAACCCGCCATGCTTCTACGGCCGGCGGGTCTACTACGGCCCCGACGGCAAGAACCTGAACCGCGTCTACCCCGGGACCCCGGGCGGGACGGTGAGCGACCGCATCGCGCACGCCATCACGCGGGAGGTGATCGATCGCTGTACCCATCTCGTCGACATGCACTGCGGGGACGGGAACGAGGCCTGCCGGCCGTACAGCTACTGGCTCGTGAGCGGCAACCAGCCGGTGGACGCGGGCTCCCGGGCACTGGCCCTGGCCTACGGCCTGGACCACATCGTCGTGGACCGGGGGCGTCCCCGGGACCCGGCGCGGAGCCTCTACACCTCCAACACCGCCGTGCTGCGCGGCAAGCCGGCCATCACGACGGAGTCGGGCGGGGTGGGTCGCACCGACGAGGCCTCGGTGGGGAACCACGAGCACGGTGCCCTGAGCGTGATCGCCCATCTCGGGATCATGGAGTTCCCGTCGCGGCGGGTGGAGTCCCCGGTGTGGATCGACCGCAACGAGGTCCTCCGCTCGCCCGCCACGGGCGTGTGGCACGCGGCGGTCGAGCCCATGCAGCAGCTGGCCGCCGGCACGCTGATCGGGCGCCTCACCGATCCCTTCGGGGCCCTCCTCCACGAGGCCCGGGCGCCGTTCGCGGGCATCGTGCTGTACGTCGTGGCCACGCCGCCGGTCAGCGAGGGGGAGCCCCTCGCCGGCCTCGGCGCGGTGGCGACCGGCGACGTCGCGGCCCCGTGATGGCCGCGCCCGGCCGCTTCCAGACGACCTGTCACGGAGGACGCCGCCGGGCGGATCGGCGACGCCTCGGGAAGGAGATCATGTCGCCATGAGACGACTTGCGCGACCGCGGGCGTCCGTAGGCTTCCTGGCCGTGGTGGGGGTCGCGACGGCCCTCGTGCTCGGGCCTGCCGGGCTCGGGGGTGCGCAGGGTCCGAAGACCCTGGTCATCGCGATCGGCGCCGACCAGACCGGGCTGGATCCCCAGACCGTCCAGAACAACGAGTCGGGCTTCATCATGGCGACGATCTACGACTCGATCGTCAACTACAAGCCCGGCTCCAGCGAGGTGGGCCCGGGCCTCGCCGAGTCCTGGACCATCTCCCCCGACGGGAAGGTCTACACGTTCAAGCTCCGCCGGGGCGTCAGGTTCCACGACGGGACGCCGATGAACGCGCGGACGGTGGCCGAGGACGTGGACCGCGCGATCAACCCGAGCAACCCCTGCTACGTCTTCAACCGGAAGGTCGACACCTACGACGATTTCACCTTCGGGTCCGTGAAGGCCGGGAACGTGGTGAAGGTCGAGGTCCCGGACGAGTACACCCTCCGCTTCACCCTGCCCGCCCCCAACGCCCCGTTCCTCTCCAGCATCGCCATGGTGTGGCAGGGCATCGTCAGCCCCGCCGCGACCCGGAAGTACAACTGCGACGCGAGCCAGCACCCCGTCGGCACCGGGCCCTTCAAGTTCGTGGAGGCGGTGCGGAACGACCACGTGACCCTGGAGGCGAACCCGGACTACTGGGGGGGCAAGCCGAAGGTCGACCGGATCATCTTCCGGATCATCCCGGAGAGCGCGACGCGGATGCTGGCGCTCGAGCGGAACGAGGTCCAGATCCTGGCCGAGGTCCCCCCGGCGGACTACGAGCGGGTCGGCAAGAACCCGGACCTGAAGATGTACCGGCAAGCGGGGCTTACGATCCTGGGTGTGGCCATGGCCAACGAGAAGGCGCCGTTCAACGACAAGCGCGTGCGCCAGGCCATGAACTACGCGGTGGACAAGGAGGCGATCAACAAGGGCCTCTACGGCGGCGCGACCACGGCGAGCCAGGGGATGCCGCCGGTCCTCTGGGGATACAACAAGAGCCTGGAGCCGTACCCGTACGACGTGAACCGGGCCAAGGCGCTCCTGAAGGAGGCCGGCTACCCGAACGGCTTCTCCGCCGACATGATGGTCTCCGCCAACCCCCGCGGCTACAACCCGATCGGCGGCGCCAAGCTCGGCGAGGCGGTGCAGGGCTACCTGGCCAAGGTCGGGATCAACGTGAAGATCACGCAGTACGAGTGGGGCGCCTACCTGAACCGGATCCGCCACGAGCCGTGGGAAGGGTTCGCCATCAGCGGCTGGTCGGGCGACAACGGGGATCCCGACAACTTCCTGGGCGACATGTTCGAGTGGGACACCGCGAAGGGCAAGGCGCGGGCCAACAACAACGCCCACCACCACAACCCCGAGTACGACAAGCTCATCGTGGAAGGCCGTCGGACGGTCGACCAGGCCCGGCGCGCCCAGATCTACGAGAAGGCCAACGCGGTGCTCCACGACGACGCGCCGTGGATCTTCATCAACCACACGAACCAGGTCCGCGCCACGCGGGCCAACGTGAAGGGCTTCCAGCTCAACCCGCTCCAGATGTTCTTCCACATGGAGCGGGTCTCCCTCGAGTAGCGGCGCGGCTCGGATCGCGGGTCGGGTCGGGGCCCGCCGTTCCCGGGG
>JBIOTN010000056.1:0-8608 GCA_044866005.1 Candidatus Rokuibacteriota bacterium
GCGACGAGGATCAGGTAGTAGGAGGCGTAGGCGAGGACGCCCAGCGCCGCGTAGCGGAGCGGGGCGCGGGTCCAGAGGCCGATCGGCAGGAGGAACCGCCAGGACGGCCGACCGCGGCCGAACAGGACGCCGAACACCGGCACCGTCGTGGCCTGCACCCAGAAGAGCACGGCGGTCGGGTCGATCCGGCGCACCAGCCGCGCGTCGGCGAGGGCGTAGACGGCGGAGCCGACCAGCGCCAGGCCGGCCAGGGTCAGGGTGAGCGGCTCCGCCAGGATCCGGGCGCCGCGGCGGTACTGGAGGGCGAAGGCCCCGACCAGCACGAGGCCGATGCCGAGGAGGAGCACGGGGCGGTAGCGCTCGCCGAAGAGGAGGAAACCCAGGACCACGATGGCGAGCGGCGAGGAGCGGATGATCGGGTAATACGCCGACAGGTCGCCGCGCTGGAGCACCAGCACGATGGCAAGGCCGTAGACCACCTGGCCGCAGAACGAGAGCAGGAGGAGCGGCCAGGCGCCGAGCGCGCCGACGAGATCCACGCCCTTCGCCACGGCGTGGCCGAGCGCGAGCAGCGTGAACCCGACGTTCAGGGCGACGAACGCGGCGTCCGGGTCGGGATCGCGCTTGACGAGCGCCACCCAGAACGGGTGGAGCGCGGCCGAGGCCAGGACGATCCCGGCCGTGACCGGGTCCACTTCAGCCCATCGCCCCGGAGGCCCGCCGCGCGGCCGAGGCGCTCCGGGCCAGCGCGAGGAGAGCGACATGGCGCCGCCCGTCGATCCCAACCTGGTCCTGATGACCGGCGAGAACTCCTTCATCCGGCTGAGCCGGGACGGCGGCACGACGATGTCCGACCGCCTGAGCCACTGGCGCGTGCTCTGGTGTCCGGCGGGGACCGGGCACGCGCTCTTCGTCCAGAGCGAGCTGACCGAGGGCCAGATCCGGATCTACGGCGACAACGTGGCCGTCGCGCGCTGGCTCCAGGCGACGATCGAGTCGCTCCTCTTTCCCCGGTTCGCGGACCCGGCGCTCCCGGTCCTCGCCGCCACGTTCGAGCGGCGGGGCGACCCCCGGTCGGCGGCGACGGAGACGGTCGTGTCCCGGAGCGAGACCGTCGTCCTCACCTGGTACGACTTCATCGAGCCCTTCGTCCTGACCGCCCCGCCCGGCTTCAACGACCGGCCACTGGGCGTCTTCAGCACGTTCTTCCCCGCGCGCGCGGCGCAGGTCGAGTGGAACGGCCGGCTTGCCGCCGGGACTCCGTGGCCCGAGAAGCGGGGGGATCGTCAGGGCTCGAGCGCCTGTCTCGCGTGGTCCGAGACGTGGGTCAAGCCGCGAGGCTGAGCGGCCGCGCGGGGCGGCCTCACCCGTGGCGTCCGCGCCGCTCGAGATAGCGCTGGTGGTACTCCTCTGCCCGGTAGAAGGTCGAGGCGGGCACGATCTCCGTCACGATGGGCTTCCGGTATCGCCCGCTCCGCGCGAGACGCGCCTGCGAGGCCGTGGCCGCGGCCGCCTGCTCCGGCGTGTGCGTGAAGATCGCCGAGCGGTACTGCGTGCCGACGTCCGGGCCCTGCCGGTTCGGCGTCGTCGGGTCGTGGATGTCCCAGAAGACCGCCAGGAGGTCGTCGTAGGAGATCCGCGCCGGGTCGTACGTCACCTCCACGGCCTCGGCATGGCCGGTCCGGTCCGAGCAGACGGCCTCGTAGGTCGGGTCGGGCGAGGTCCCCCCGGTATAGCCCACCGCCGTCTCCACGACGCCCTTGACCTTGCGAAACGCCGCCTCCACGCCCCAGAAGCAGCCCGCCGCGAACGTGGCCTTCTCCATCGCGCGCCTCCTCTCCTCCGGCTTCGATTGTACCCCTGGCCGGTCGCGCGGGATGAGGACCGGGCCACGTGGCGAAGCCAGGGTGACTTTGCCATAATGACCGGCGTCGCCCCACGACGGCACGTTCTCCTGGCCGCCCCGGGTGGGCAAGAGCCGGGGCGTGACCTGCGCGTCGACGATTACGAGGGGGGCAGAAAGTTCAGCCCGGCCACTACCTCGGCGCCGGCTCATCCGTGAAAAGGATTCCGCGCGATGCACGGTAGCCACCCGACCCTCGCCGCCGAGCTCGACGCCCTCCGCTTCGCCTGGGGACCGGGGCGATTCAATCGCCGGGTCCAGGAGCTACTCCAGCTCCCGCAGGTCGCGCCCGATGATCCGGATCTGATCTCGCTCGCCTTCGGGGCGCCGGCGCCGGAGCTGTTCCCCGCCGCCGGACTCCTCGACGCGGCCCGCGAGGCTCTCACCGACGGGCCGGCCTCCGCGGAGGCGCTCCAGTACGGCGAGGTGCGGGGCAACCCAGCGCTCCGGGCCGAGCTCGGGAAGAAGCTCGCGACGGAGGCCGGACGGCCGATCGAGCCGGCCGGCCTCGCGATCACGAACGGCTCCTCGCAGGCGATCGCGCTCGTGGTCCAGACGCTCGCGAACCCCGGCGACGTCTGCCTGATCGAGGCGCCCACCTTCCTGGGCACGGTCCGCACGCTGCGCTTCAACGGCGTCACGGCCGTCCCGGTGCCGCTCGACGCGCACGGGATCGACCTCGGCGCGCTCGAGGCGGCGTTGCGGGGGCTCGGGGCCGCCGGGACCCCGCCGCGGTTCCTCTACACGATCCCCACCTTCAACAACCCGGCCGGCGTGACGCTGCCGCTCGAGCGCCGCCGCGCGCTGCTCGACCTCGCGCGCCGCTACGACGTCCCGGTCATCGAGGACGACGCGTACGGAGACCTCCGGTACGAGGGCCACGCCGTGCCGTCGCTTCACGCCCTCGACCGGCACGGCCTGGTCGTGCGCCTCGGCACCTTCTCGAAGATCGTGGCCCCCGGTGTCCGGCTCGGGTTCGTCCTGGGCGACCCCGCCCTGGTGGAGCGCCTCCAGCCGTTCAAGGCCGAGGGGGCCACCAACGGGCTCACCTCGCTCGTCGTCGCCACCTTCATGCGGCGCGGTGCGCTCGCCGCGCACGTCGCGATGCTGCGGGAGGCGTACCGGGCCCGCCGCGACGCGATGTACGCGGCGCTGGAGGCCGAGATGCCGGACGCCGTGACGTGGACGCGCGCCGAGGGCGGCTTCTTCGTCTGGCTGACGCTGGCGCCGCAGGTCGACGTGGAGCGAGCGGCCGCGCGGGCGCGCGACGAGGGCGTCCTCGCCCTGCCCGGGACGGCCTGCTTCCCGACCGCGGAAGGCCGCCACAACCTGCGTCTGTCCTTCAGCCTCCACCCGCCGGACCGCCTCGCGGAAGGCGTCCGCCGCCTGGCTCGCGCGATCCGCGGCGCGCTCGGCTAGCTCGTCGGCGGGCGCCGGCGATGCACGGCTCGCCGGCGAGCGAGCACGACCGCCGGGCGCCGGTGGCCCCTCGGGAATCGGGGCCACCGGCGCCGGGCGCGCGCCTGACTCCCGGCCGAGTCGGCCGGTCAGCGGGTCAGGGTCGGTGGAGCGCAGTCGTTCGGGCGCGCCGGCCGGCCGGCCGAACTCTGCCGAGACCTCGTTGGATTCGTGGCCGGCCGCGTCGGCCACCTTCACCCGCTCGGTCCCGCGGGAGTTCGAGCCGAAGTGCACGCAGCTGGTGAAGGTGATCTGGCCGGACGTCGTGCCCGTGATGCTCACGGCCTCCGACGGGATGGGCGCCGAATCGGTCGACGACCCGCTGACGTTCCCTTCCGTCCGGAGCTCGAGCGTCCCGCCCCGGAGGTCGCCGTCCGCGTCGGTGAAGTCGAGCGTGTGGCGGAAGCCGGTCCCACTCGTCCCCCCGACGACGCACGGCACGCCGAGCGAGGTCACGACCAGGTTCGCGATGACCGGCGTCTCGGGCGACGACGTGGTCGTCCCTTTCTTCCCCCCTCCGCCGCAGCCGGCCAGGACCAGCGCGAGCGCGACGGCCAGGAACCCTGCGATCGTCCCGACGATCCCGAGTCTCCCCATGAGCGTCCCTCCCTCACACGACGGGTGTGCGGCCACGGGACGCGGCCCTCGTCGCGGGCTCCGCTCGGCCCGGACGGCCACGTCCTCCGCGTCTTCGTCGTGCACCGCCGCTGCCAGACGCCAACGCGTGTAGCCACGCACACTTGGCCGCGCGGCACGGGGGACACGGGTGGGGGAACCGGGGGAAACCTCGGCGATTCTCTGGGGGGCGGGTCGCGGCGCCGCTCGCCCCGGCGGGCGCCGGGCGAACCGCGCGCGCTCGGCTCAGGAGTCGAAGAGGGAGAGCTGCCGGCGGGCGCCGGTGATCTCGTCGAAGTCGGGCCCGCCGCCGCCGCCCACGAAGCGCAACACCGCGTCGGCGATCGGGCGGAGCTGCTGCGTCACGTAGTGCTCGTAGTCGAGCGGCGCGGTGGTCTCGCCGACCGACTCGGGCCCGGCGTGCGTCATCACGTAGGCGACGATGCGTCCGGCCGCGGCCACCTGCTTCCGGGCGGCCTTCACGTGCGGCGGCGTCGTCTTGGTGTAGGCGTCCAGCGGCTTCCGGATCGCCTTCCGGTAGGCCAGCTCGCCGTCGAACCGCCCGGCGCGCAGGTCGGCGACGAACCCCCGGATGAACTCGGCGACCGGCTCGTCCGCGAACACGCGCGCGAGCAGCTCCCGCTGGAAACGCCGGGCGACCTCGCTCCAGTCGCGCCGCACGGCCTCGAGCCCGACCAGCTCGAGCGTCCTGGCCTCCGGACCCACGAGACCCGCATAGCGCTTCTTGCTCCCCATCTCGCCGCTCCGCACCTCGGGCAGGAAGAAGCGGGCGTAGACCTTCGCCAGCTCGAGCTCGAGGTGGCTCTGGCAGCCGAACTCGCGCGTGATCGCGGCCGCGACGGCCTCCCCGATCGACTCCCGCAGCGCCTCGCCCCGGGCCTGCGCGCGGGCGGCATCCACCGCGCCGATCTCCACGAAGAGCGAGTCCGTGTCGCCGTAGATCACGCGATGGCCGAGGGCGGCGACCGCGTCGGCGGCCAGGCGGATCACGTGCTGGCCGGCGGTCGTGATGGCGTTCGCCACGGGCGGGGAGAAGAGCCGGGAGGCCGACGAGCCGAGGACCCCGAAGAGCGAGTTCATCAGGATCTTCGTCGCCTGGGCCCCGACCGCGTCGCCCGCCTGCCGCGCGCGGGTCCGCTCGCCCGCGAGACGCGCGACCAGGTCGGGCAGGATGCCGGGCTCGTCCCGGCGGAAGGCGGCGCCGCCCGGCGTCCGGATGACCGCCTCGGCCGGCATCGCCGCGGCCCGGTCCGGCGGGACGTGGGTCAGGGGATCGATGTTGAAGGTCCGGATGAGGCTCGGGTAGAGGCTCTTGAAGTCGAAGACCAGGATCTGCCGGTAGAGGCCGGGGGCCGAGTCGAGGACGAGCCCGCCGACGATCGTGGGCGGGGTCTCGCCCCCGTTCCCCGCGCCGACCGACGGGGCCACGCGGCCCCGGGCGCGGAGCGCCCCCAGATAGAGCGAGTCCACGGCGGCGATCTGCGCGCCGACCCGGTCGAGCTGCATCCCGGTGAGGAGGCTCCGCCGCACGGTCAGCTCGACGAGGCCGGTGCGCCTCAGGATCTCGAGGACCAGGCGCGCGTCGTGGAGGTTGTACGCGGCCAGCGCCGCCGGGTCCTCGCGGTACGCCCGCTCGATCTCCGCCCCGCGGTGCTCGGGGCCGAAGAGCTTCCCCTCGCCGAGGATCGCCCGCGCCGCGGTCTCGAGGCGGTAGTCGTCGAGCCGGAGGAACGCGCTCCGCAGCAGGGCCAGGCCGTCCAGGACCTGGCGTCCGCCGAGGACCACGCGGGGCTCGCGCGTGAAGCTCTGGTCGCGCTGGATCTCGGCCTCGTCCTCCGTGCGGCCGAGCCGGAGGCGGAGGCCGAGCCGGTGACATGTTCGGAGGAGCACGGCCACGTCGAAGTCGCCGACGTTCCAGCCGGTCAGGACGTCGGGGTCCGCGGCCCGCACGTGGGCGAGGAAGCGCTCCAGACACGCGCGCTCGTCCGGCAGCACCTCGACCGGCGCGCCGTCCGCGAGCGGCGGGACGGGAGCGCGGCCCACGAGAAAGACGCGCGCGTCGCCCTGGCCCGCGACGGCGATCGAGTAGAGGCGGCTCGCGTCGAGGCTCGTCTCGACGTCGAAGGCGAGGACGCGGAGCCGCGGCGTGAAGTCGGCGGGCGCGAGGGCGGGGTTCCGGTAGACGCGCCCCACGCCGGGCCGGCGCTCGAAGGGGCCCCTCACCGCGAAGGCCCCGCGGATCCCGTGGTCGATGAGATAGCGGTAGGCGAAGCGGACGTCGGCCTCGAGGCACTCGACCCCGGCCTCGGCGAGGGCCGCGCGGAGCGGCGGCACGTCCCCGGGGAGCCCGACCTCGACTCGCGCCACCGGCTCCCCGGCGAAGGTGCGGAGCTCGGTCTCGGCGACGGCCGCCGCGGGCGCGCGCCGTCGGACGGCGTCGGCGTGCGCGGCGCGGACGAAGAAGTACGGGCGGAAGCGGTCGTCCAGGACGAGCGCCGGCTCCCCCGTCTCGAGGACCGCGTGGAGGTGGACCTCGGGCCGCCCGGCGACGACCCGGTAGGTCGGGGTGAGGACGAACCCGCGCTCGGCCGATTCAGCCACGGGATTCATTGTCCCACTTTGGGCAAGACGCCCGCGGCCGAACTCATCCGAGGTTGGCGGCCCGAGCGTACCCTGGGGAAGCCGCTTTCGCCGGTATAATCGACCACTCTGGAGCTAATGGTCATGCCGTCCACGCGCAGCCGCCGGCGGGATCGGAAAGACGGGGGAAATCCGCTTGTCGTGTGGCGTCACCGCGCGGCTACGTGGCTGGCAGCCGTCCTCCCGCGGTGGCTGACGAGATCGCAGCGACGGATACTGTTGCCGACGACCTCCTTTCCAGACGCCTGGCGGGCCATGCTCTCGCGCCGTTGGCGACTGTACCGCGGTTTGCCGGACGACCTTCGCCAGGAGTTTGAGCTGCAAATCCAGGCATTCCTTTCGGGTAAACGCATTACCGGCGTCGAGATCGCAGTCACCGACGAAGTGCGGGTGCTGGTGGCGGCCTCCGCCGCGATCGTCAGTGCAGGGTGGGCCGGCTTCGATTGGCCTCAGGTAACTGAGGTGCTCGTATATCCGCAGTCTTTCGACGCAGACGATTACAGCTTCGCGACGTCCGCCTCAGCCGGACAGGCCCATCCCTGGGGGATCGTCATCCTCTCCGTCCCCACTCTGCTCAGGAGCTTTGGCAAGCCTGAGGACGGCTTCCACGTCGGGATCCACGAGTTCGTCCACCTGCTCGACCTGGAGCGCGGCGAGTTCGACGGTCTGCCACTCGGGTTCGGCCGCGAGCGGAGCGCCCGCTGGGAGCGGTTGCGGGCCCGCGAAGAGAAGCGCGTGCTTCAGGGGCGGTCGGCGTTGAGGCCATATGCGCTGACGAACCGAGTCGAGTTTCTCGCGGTCGCGGCGGAGGCGTTCTTTCAGACGCCGGTTGAGCTTCGTCAGTCGAGTCCCCGGCTGTATGCCACGCTGGCCGACTATCTGCGCCAGGATCCGGCCGCGTGGAAGGATGCCCGCTTTCGCCGGAATCCGAGACCTGCGACTGCTCCGCGCTCCCGCTACACGAACGGCCAGGGGTAGCAAGGCCTGCCGCGGTGCCGCGCGGGCCGCGAAGCGTGGATCGTCCCCACGCCGCCACCCCATCGATGGCTCGTCACGGGGGCGTGGTCAAACACGGCTATAATCGCGTCGTGGCGCGAGCCGTTCGTGGCACCCTGCTGGACCAGCTCCGGAGGGATCAACTGCACGCGCGAGACATCACCGCGGTCCTCGAGTCGCTGCGTCAGCGGCTCTCTGACGAAGGGATCGCGTTCGCGCTGATCGGAGCGCTCGCGCTGCGGCACTACGGATACGTCCGCCACACCGAGGACATCGACATCCTCACGACCCCCGAGGGGCTCGACCGGATCCACGCCAGACTCGTCGGACGCGGGTTCGCCACGCGCGGACCGGGGCTCCGCAAGAGCCTGCGTGAAACGGCGCACCAGGTCGACATCGACGTCGTGACGGCGGGCGAGCACGCCGGCTCGCCGGACAGTCCGGTCGAGTACCCGACCCCGGAGTCTGGTGCGTTCGTCGATGTGGGGGGATGGCGCCTCCCGACCCTCCAGGCGCTGGTCGAGTTCAAGATCGCCAGCGGCGTCTGGGGCCACCGCGTGCGGGACCTGGCCGACGTCCAGAGCCTCATCCGCGCCAACGGGCTCACCGAGGCGTTCGCGGAGCGCCTTGCCCCGCCGCTGCGCGAGAGGTTCCTCGACCTGCTCCGCGAATCGCGCCTGGAGCGCGCCCTGGAGTAGCGGGAGGCGTGACGAGGAATTTCGAAACGCCGGACAGCTGAGTTAGGCGAGCGGCCAGGGGTAGCGGTGGCCGCCCGTGTCCACGGGGAAGCGCGGGTCGGCCAGGACGGCCTCGCAGCGCGCGTGGAGGGCCTCCGGCTCGGCGGGAGCGAGGAGCGCGACAAGCGGCTGCGGAATCCTGGCGGCGACGAACCGCCGGACGGGAGCGAGCAGCGCTCGCGGGATCGCCTGGCCTGCGAACTCCCAGATGACGGTGCGGAGCTTCGGCTCGGCGTGG
>JBIOTN010000057.1:0-71375 GCA_044866005.1 Candidatus Rokuibacteriota bacterium
GCCGTCCCGGCGCGCGCCGCCGCCGGGTGCGCCGACGGCGGCGGCGCGACGGCGCCCGCGGCCTGGCTCGACGCCCTCGGCATCCGGGACGCCCGGCTCGTCCTGTTCGCGGGGAAGGGCGGGGTCGGCAAGACCACCTGCGCGGCGACCGCCGCCCTCGCGCTCGCCGCGGCGGCCCCCACGCGGCGCGTCCTGCTCCTCTCGACCGATCCGGCGCATTCGCTCGGGGACGCGCTGGCGGTGCCGCTGTCGGACGAGGACCGGCCCCTGGCGGGCGCCCCGCCGCGGCTCCGCGCCCGCGAGCTCGACGCGGACCGCGCGTTCCGGCGCCGGCGCGAGGCGTACCGGGCCGCGGTGGACGCGCTCTTCGACGCGGTCCGGCGGAGATCGGGGCTCGACGCGGCGTTCGATCGGGCAGTGGTGCAGGACCTCATCGACCTCGCGCCGCCGGGCGTGGACGAGCTGTTCGCGGTCCTCTCGGTCGCCGAGGCGCTCGTCCCGGGGCCGGGGCGGCCCGCCCGGTACGACGCCGTCGTCGTGGATACCGCGCCGACCGGGCACACCCTCCGGCTCCTCGCGCTGCCCGGCGCGGCGCTCGCGTGGGTGCGCGCGCTGCTCGCGACCCTGCTCAAGTACCGCGAGGTGATCCGCCTGGGCGACCTCGCCGAGGACCTCGTCGCGCTCTCGCGCGACCTCCGGGCGCTCGAGGCGCTGCTGCACGACGCCCGGGACAGCCGGGTCGTCGTCGTGACGCGGGCCGCCGCGGTGCCGCGGCTGGAGACGGCGCGGCTCCTGGAGCGGCTTCCGGCGCTCGGCATCGCCCTCGCCGCCCTGATCGTGAACGCCGTCACGCCCCCCGGCGCGCCGCGATGTCGGCGCTGCGAGCAGGCGGCCATGGTCGAGGCGCGAGAGATCGAGACTCTCCACGAGGAGTGCCGCGCGCGGGCGCCGGATGGGTGCGCGCTCCTGCTGGCGCCGGCCGTCGCCCCGCCGCCGCGCGGGATCCGCGCCCTCACGCGGTGGGGTCTCCGGTGGGCGCCGCGAGGAGCCGGCGCATGAAGCGGCCGCCGGCGACGGCGACGTACCTCTACTGCCTGGTGCGGGCGCCGAGGCGGCCGGACCTGGGGAAGGCGCCCCGTGGCCTTCCCGGCCTCGCCCCGCCGCGCGCGCTCCCGGCCGGGGACCGGCTGTGGCTCGTGGCGGGGGACGCGCCGCTCTCCCGCTACGGCGCCGACGCGATCGCCCGCGGCCTCCGCGACCTCACGTGGGTCTCGACCCGCGCGCTGGCCCACGAGCAGGTCGTGGAGCACTGCACGCGGGCCGGCACGGTCGTCCCCATGAAGCTCTTCACGCTCTTCACGAGCGACGCGCGCGCCGTTCGCCACATCCAGCGCGCGCGGCCCGGCCTCACCCGACTCCTCGCGCGGCTCGCCGGCCGGCAGGAGTGGGGCGTGCGGCTGGGCTTCGATCCCATCCGTGCGGCCGCCGCCGCGCGCGGGGCGCGGCGGCGGGACGCCGGCCGGAGCCCGGGCCGGGACTTCCTCCTCCGGAAGCGGGCCGAGCAGGACGCCGCCCGACGCCTCGCGGCCCGCGCCCAGCGCGAGGCGACTGGCCTCTTCCGCGAGCTGGCGCGAGCGGCGACCGAAGCGCGGCGCCGGCCCATCGTGACGTCGGACCCCGCCGCGCGCGTGCTCCTCGACGCCGCGTTCCTCGTCCCCGCGGGGCGGGCGGCGCGCTTCCGCGCCGCCGTCCGACGCCTGAAGCGGCGCCTCGGACCTGCCGGGTACGAGGTGACGCTGACCGGGCCGTGGCCGCCCTACAACTTCCTCGCGGAGCGCGCGTGAGGCGCCGCGGCGGACGCCGGCCGTCGCGGCGCGGACCGTCGGCCCTCATCCGGGACGCGGACGCCTCGCTGCTCGACCTCGTCGACCACCTCCTGACCAGAGGGCTGTTCGTGACCGGCGACGTGGTGCTGGGCCTGGCGGACGTGGACCTCATCTACCTCCGGCTGTCCGTGCTCCTCGCCGCGGCCGACCGCGTCCTGGAGGGCGCGTCGGGCCGCCGCCGCCGCCCCACCGGGACGGTCCCACCGACCTCCGCGCCCGGAGCGCGCCGGATGGGGCCGCGATGAGCCCGCTCTACCTCTACGCGCTTCTCGGCGCGCGGCCCCGGCGCGCGCCCGGCCGGGGCCTGCGCCGGGAGCCCGTGCGGATCCTGCCGGTGCGCGATCTGTTCGTCGCCGCCGGGAAGATGCCCGCGGCCCCGCCGGTCGCCCGCGCCACGCTGCGAGGGCACGACGCGACGGTCCGGCGGCTCGCGGCCTCGGTCGACGCGCTCCTGCCCGCCCGCTTCGGCGCGGTCGTCGCCGACGAGGCCGCGCTCGCGCGGCTCCTCGGGCCGCGGGCGGCCCGCCTCCGCCGGACGCTCGAGCTGGTCGCGGGGCGCGAGCAGATGACGCTCCGCGTGTACGCGGCGGGCCGGGTCGCCGCCCCGAGCCGGCGCCTGCCGCCGGGCCGCAGCTTCGGCCGCGGACCGGGCGCGCGCTATCTGTCGAGCCGGCTCCGCGCCCACGCCCGCGCGCAGCACGTGCCGGAGATCGAGCCGGTTCGGGCGGCGCTCGCCGGTCTCGTGCGGGCGGAGCGCGTGGAACGGCACGCCGAGCCGCCGCTCCTCGCGACGGTCTACCACCTCGTGGACCGCGGGGCCAGCCGCCGCTACCTCGCCGCGATCCGGCCGGCGGCGCGGCGGCTCCGGGGGATCCGGGTGAGGGCGAGCGGCCCCTGGCCGCCGTACGGCTTCGCCGCGGAGGGCGTGGAATGAGGCGAGGGCCGGTGGTCAAGATGAAGGTCCGCGAGCTTCGCGCCCTGCGCGCCGAGCTCGAGCGGCGCACGGCCCGCGCCGCGCCCGCCCGCTGGAACGCGGATCCCGAGGACGTCGAGCGGGCGGTGGCCCGGCTCGTGCTGACCCTCGTCGAGTTCCTGCGTCAGCTCCTCGAACGGCAGGCGATCCGGCGGATGGAGGCCGGCACGCTGGCGCCGGCCGAGGTGGAAGCCGTCGGCCTCGCGCTGATGCGGCTGGAATCCACCATCCGGGCGATGGCACGGCGGTTCGGCCTGCGTCCGGGGGAGCTGAACCTGGAGCTCGGCCCGCTGGGCCGACTGCTCTGATCGCCCCTTAGGGGGAGCCCCCTAAGCTGGCTTCCCCTCAGGCGCCAGCCCGCCGCCCGGCCGGGTGTCCGCCTGTGCACAGAGCCCGACACTCGGACGCGGGATGTCTCGCGCCCGACAGGGTGCACGGAAGCGAGTGTCGCGCAACTCCGCGTCGTTTCAGGCCCGGGCCGTCACGCAGCGGCTGGTACGCCAGTTGCTGGAATCGGGTTCCTCTTCGAGGCAGCAAAATTTGCACGGGAGGGCGCGAATGAGCGCGACGCCAAGCCCGGCCCCCGGCGGCCAGGGCGCCGCTCGACTCTTGATCGTCGATCACGAGCCCTCCACCCGCCAGCTCTTGCGCGAGTTCCTGGCCGGCGCCGGCTTCCCCAGCGACGAGGCCTCCGACGCGTGGACGGCGCTGGAGCGCCTGGCCGGCGATCGGCCCGCGGCGGTCGTCCTCCACGACCACGTCCCCGGCGAGCAAGGGCTCGAGATCCTGCAACTCCTCCGGGCCCATCATCCCGACCTCCCGGTCGTTTTCATCGCTCAGTTCGGCGGCGTCGACACCCGCGCCGCGGCCGCTCGGCTGGCCCCCACCGAGTACCTGCCCAAGCCGTTCCGCGTCGCGGAGCTGCTCGCCACCGTCCGGCGCACCGTCGGGATCGAGCCGGCCGCCTCCCGGCGGAGGCGAGTGCCCGTGCGCCTCCGCCAGCGAGCCCGGCCTAACCGAGAGTCGATCGCAAGAGAGCCCGGGCGCCGCTCCGCCTGAATCGCGGCAGAACCTTGACGACCGTCCTCCGGCCGCTCTGTGTCCGCGCGCGACGGCGCCATGCGCCGGGGCGGCGCGGGCATCCCACCGCCCCCCCGGGAGGCCCGGCCTGACCCCCTCGCGGGTCCTGTTCATCGCCGAGGACCGCGCCCGGGTCGGCGTGTTCGCGGGGGCCATACGCGCGCGCCTCGGCGAGCTTCGGCTCGACGTCTCCGACGCCCCCCAGGCGGCGCTCGAGCGGCTACTCACCATGGAATACGACGTGATCGTCGCCGAGGCGCCCAGCGGGGAGCCCGAGGGCGGCGGCCTCATCGCCGGGATCCGCGAGCGACGCCCCGCCACGCCGATCCTGGTCCTCGCGCGGAAGGCCGACCCGGGACTGGCGCTCCGGGCCCTCCGTGACGGGGCCTATGACGTGGTCGAGGCGACGGTCGAGCCGGACGAACTCGTCGCGGCGCTGCGCCGAGGCCTGACGCTCCGTGAACGGGCCCGGCGCATGGAGGAGGAGCGGGCGGCCCTGGAGCGCCACGCCGCCACGCTCGAACGGGCCCTGGCCGAGGGCGCGCAGGCGCTCCGCGAGGCGAACCGGGCCCGCGACGACTTCCTGGCCCTCGTGTCGCACGAGCTGCGGACGCCGCTGACGCCAATCCTCACGTGGAGCGAGATCCTCAAGCGCGAGCCGGACGCGCCGCGGGCTCGCGAGGCCGCGGACGTCATCGAGCGGAACGTCCGGGTCCAGATCGCCCTGGTCGAGGACCTCCTGGACCTCGCCCGCGTCACGCAGAGCAAGCTGACGCTGGAAGTCCAGCGCCACGACCTTCGCGCCATCGTGCGCTCGGCGCTCGACGCGGTCGCGGGCACCGCGCGCGACAAGGGGATCGACGCGACGTGGACGGAGCCGAGCCTGCCCGCGCTCGTGGACGCGGACGCCGGCCGGCTGGGGCACGTCTTCTGGCACGTGTTGATGAACGCCGTGAAGTTCACTCCCGGGGGCGGTCGGATCACGGTGGCGCTCGAGACCGAGGGGGACCGGGCGCTCGTGCAGATCCGCGACACGGGGGTCGGGATCCATCCGCGGTTCCTCCCGCACGTCTTCGAGGTCTTCCGGCAACAGGAGGAAGGGGCTCGCCGCCAGTACGGCGGGCTCGGGATCGGCCTGGCCATCGCCAGGCACCTGGTCGAGCTTCACTACGGGACGATCGAGGTCAGGAGCGCCGGCGTCGACCGTGGCACGGAGGTCCTGGTGCGGCTCCCGGTCGCGGCCGCGCAGCCGCAGACACCGGAGCGCGAGGGGGCGGAAGGCCCCGCGGCCTCGCGGCTCGACGGTCTCGCCATTCTCGTCGTCGAGGACAGCCTGGACACGAGCGAGGCGACGCGGCTCCTCCTCGAAGACCTCGGGGCCCGCGTCACGGTGGCGAAGAACGGCCTCGACGCGCTGGAGGCGCTCGCCGGCCACGAGCCCGACGTGATCCTCTGCGACCTGCGGATGCCGGGACTCGACGGCTTCGAGTTCATCCGGCGGCTGCGGGCCGATCCCCGCCAGGGCCAGGTGCCGGTGGTCGCCGTCTCCGGCTTCGCGAGCAGCGCCGACGTCAAGCGGACCCGCGAGGCGGGGTTCGACGCGCACGTGTCGAAGCCGTTCGACTACGCCGCCTTGCTCGGCGCGCTGCGCCGCGCGACCGGCCGTCCCCGCTACCGACGCGCCTCCTGACCCGACCGCGGCGGGCCCGGCTCGCGGGTCCGCGGCCACCCCGCCCGAGGCCAGGCCCTCTCCCCGAGCCGCGGGATCAGCGGCTGCCGCGCAGCACGAACGAAAACTGGCCCTCGGCCACGTGCCCGTCGACCGACAGCACGCGGAACTTCACCGTGTAGGTGCCGCGCGCGAGGGCGGGAAGGCTGACGGAGAGCTGCGCGGGATCCTCGGGCAGGACCCGGACGTCTCGGAGATCGACCCGCGCGCCCTGCGCGTCCCAGACCGAGAGCTGAGCGAAGGCCGGCTCGAGCCGCTCGCTGAACCAGAGCCGAACCTGGTCGGGCGGCCGCACGAGGACGGCTCGGCGCGCGGGCAACGACTTGACGAGCAGGGCGTGGGCGCCCGTCGCGGCCGGCGCCAGGACGAGCAGCGCCAGCAGTCCCAGGACGAGGACGCGACGGGCCGGCGGCTCGGTGCGGGCCGCGAGGTGACGGGCGCCCGACGGCTCCGAGCTCAGTTGCAGCGCTTGAAGAGGACGACCCAGAGCTTCACGGGCCGATCGCTTTCGTTCCGCGCGTCGTGCGGAGTGCCGCCCGCGAGCCACCGGGCCGTGCCCGCCGACAGGAGCTCCCGTCCGCTGTCCGTGACGAGAGTCAGCTCGCCCTCGACGACGATCCCCATTTCCGTCTCAGCGCCGACGTGGCGCCCCGACGCGGCGCCGGGGGAAAGATGAGCAGGATCACGCTGACGCTGTCGTTGTCCAGCGCCACGCGCTGCTCGATGAGCCCCTGGGGCTCCTGCCCGGTCGCGACACGCGAGAGCGCCAGCAACGCCACCAGCGCGCCCAGCCGAATCGCGCCACCCAACCCGATCCACCCGGTTCCTTTCACGGGACGTCCTCCGGCTACGACGCGCGTGGGGCTGTTCGCGACGCTGCGCTCGCTCAGCGCGCCGGCTGCACGGGAAACCCGCGCTTCGTCCAGCCGCTAAACCCGTCATCGAGGACCGCCACGTTCCGATAGCCACGTGCCACCAGCCTGACGTACGCGTCCTCGCCCTCCCGCGTGGAGTCGCCGTACAGGATCACGCGACCGGCCCGCGGAATCTCCTCGAGCCGGCGCTCGAACTCGGGCAGCGGAAGCGAGCGCGCGCCGGGCAGGTGCGCGGTCCGGTAGGCCGTGACCGGCCGGAGATCGACGAGGACGACCGGCTCGCCGGCATCCATCAGGCGCTTGACGTAGTCGGGGTCGTGGGTGAAGAAGATGCCTCCCGCGCCGTGGCCGCCGAGCGCGAGCGCCGGCGCCAGGGTCAGCAGCGGGACGGCGAAGGTGAGCGCGCGGCGCCACCACGGAGCGGGGCGGCTCACGGCTGGCCTTCCTTCTGGATGGCGACGAGAGCGAGCCGTCCCTCGCCCTCCTTGACCGTGAAGCGCACGCGATCGCCCGGTGCGAGCCCGTTCAGGATCCTCGGGTTCTCCGCCTCGAAGAGCATGGTCATGGCGGGCATGAGGCCGGGCAGGGCCTCGTGCGTCAGCATGACGATGCCGGCGCGGCGCTGAACCGCCCGGACGATCCCCTGGACGGTCCATGAGCGCGCGCCGCCGCCTTGCCCGGCTCCCGCCGTCTCGGGCGTCTTGGCGCGGGTTTCCGCCTCCCGGGCGCGCGTGAGCTCCTGGCGGAGCCGGCGCACCTCCTGGCCCCACCAGAGCGCCCCGCCGCCGGCGCCAATCGCGAGGGCGAGGTTCACGAGGACGACGACCTTCCACACGCGCATGAGCTAGTGGACGTGCTCCGTGGGCGGCGGCGCGCGCGGAGTCTCGGTCGCGAGCCGCTCCACCTCGGCGACGAGGCGGCTCGGATCGGCCCATCCGCCCCCGTGCGCCGGGATCCAGCGCGCCCGGAGATAGCCCGGGCGGTCGACGAGCAGCTCCATGTGGGGCGGCATCGCGGGGTCGGCGCGCTGGCCGGCAGGGCTGAGGTCGCGGCGGAAAAGGGCGTAGGTCGTCACCATCTCGGCGGCGCCGTCGACCGCGATGGGGAAGAAGATCGGTCGCGGGCCGAGGGCGCGATAGATGTCGCCCCCCGCCCGGAGCGGGACCGCCAGGATCTCGGCGCCGAGCAGGCGCAGGCTCGGGTAGACGGTGCCGAGACGGATCAGGCGCTCCACCGACTCGGGGAGGCTGAAGAAGACGAGGAGGACGACGTTCCCACGGTAGTCCGCAAGCGTGCGGCCCTCGCCGACTCCGGTCGTGAACTCGAAGTCGGGCGCGACGACGACGGGGCCGTCCGCCGCCGCCACGGGACCGAGCCGCCGCGCCTGCTCGGCCGCGGCCAACGTGCGGAGGAAGTTGATCAGGTCCCAGCGCTCCTCGGTGGTGAGGCGCTCCGCGAAGCCGGGCATCTGCGAGCCGCGGATCCCGTGGCTCAGCCACCAGTATAGGTCACCGACCGTGTGGTCGGCCGTGTGCTTCGCGGTGAGGTCGGCGGGTCGGGGCCGGAGCCCCGCGGCGGCCGGGCCATCGCCGTACCCGGCGACGCCGTGGCAGGCGGCGCAGTGGGCGCGGTAGAGCGCCAGCCCGTTCGCGACCGACGCGGCGGTGTAGGGGACGGCCGGGCGGAGGTACGTCGTCGGGTAGGCATCCACCGCGAGCGGCGGGAGCGCGACGGCCAGGCCCAACGCGATCGCCGCGCCGCCGGCGCCCGCGATCCACCGCCACCCTCGGCGGCCCACGAGCACGGCGAGAAGCGCGGCGATCAGGCCCAGGAGCGCCAGCTGGCTGCCGACGGCCACGCGCGTCCGCACGCCGGGCAGGCCCTTGGTCGCTTCCCAGGAGAGGCGCACCGTGAAGGGCCAGCTCGGCGGCGCGTGGCGAGCGGGCGTGGTGAGCCCGAGGACGGCGACGACCGCCAGGATCGCGCACCCGAGCGCGACCTCGGCGAAGATCTGCTGCCGGAGGCGCTGGACCGCGGCCACCGCCGCCGCGCGGTCGCCGGCACCCGACGCCGCGACCAGGCGCGGCTTGACGACGAAGCGGTTGAGCGCCGCCACCGCGAGCAAGGGAAGGAGGAGAGCCAGCTTGAGCGAAAGCCAGCGACCGTAGGGCGTGCCGACGAGCGCCGCGACGCTCCCCACCTGGACCCAGAGGTTGTAGCCGCCGGTCGCGACGAGCAGCGCGACGCTCCCCAGGCCCAGCGCGGAGAAGCGGCGGGCTGCGACCGCGGCGGCGCCGAGACCGCGCGCCGCGGGGAGCGCGAGCGCCCAGTGGAGCAGGAGCGCGAGCGGGACGAGGCCGCCGAACCAGGCGCCGGTGGCGAGGAGGTGGAGGGCGTCGACCAGGATCGCGGCCGCCGGCACCGGGGCGGAGGCCGCGTGGCCGGCGGCCCCGATGAGGCCGAGAGACGCGGCGGCGAGGGCGAGCCCCTCGAGCCGGAGCGCCGTCCAGTCGGCGCGCTCGTGGTCGCGTTCGCGCAGGAGCAGGAGCGCGCCCAGCAAGACGAGGAGCGCGTGGCGGACGAGCCAGACGCTCCCGTAGCGGGTCTCGAGGAGCACGGAGGCGAACGCCTCCGGCGCCAGGCTCGCCTGAGACTCCCGGCCGGTCGCCACGACCACCTGGCGCCAGAGGTCGAGGACCCCTGACGCGAGCGTGATGCCGAGAAGGCAGAGGCCGAGCCGCATGAGCCGCGCGTCGATCTCGCCGAAGCGGTCGCGCACCTCCGCGGCGGCCGCGCGGACCGCCGGGCGAGCCACGCCGACGAGGAACACGAAGACGCCGAGGAGGAGGCTCGCTCCGACGAAATGAACGAAGCGAATCAGGCCGGCGAGAGCCTCCATCGCTCGGCTTGCGCTAGGCCGGCGGCCTCACTGGGGTGCCTTCAGCGTGAAGGTGTAGTCGCCCTCGGTGCGGTGGCCGTCCACCGCGAGCACGCTCCACTTCACCTTGTAGACCCCGGGCGCGAGCGGGAGCAGGCTCACCTGGATCAGGCGGCGGCTCTCGCGGTCCACCGCCGCGTTGGCCCGGTCGACCCGCGTCCCGCCCGCGTCCGTCACCGTGATGCTGCTGAAGGCCGGCTCGAGCTCGCCGTCGAACCAGATCCGCACCCGGGCCGGCGCCGTCCGGACCACGGCGCCGACCCTCGGCTCGAACCGCTCCGGGAAGGCATGGGCCCAGGCGCGTCCGGCCCAGGGCGCGCCGGCGAGCGCGAGCAGGATGAACGCCCGCGCCCGCCACGCGCGCCGCCGGTTCCGACTCATCGGCCTCCGCCGAAGATCGGGCGGAAGACCGCCGGATAGATGTCGTCGATGAAGAAGTGGACGAGGGCGCGGACGCCCACGTTCTTTCCCGTGGCGTCGTTGATGGGGAGGACCGCTTCGAGCCCGAGCTCGATGAACTTCCCGGCCCAGATCAGCCCAGGGTTGATCGTCCCGGTCGTCTTCCCCCCATCGAGCGGCGTTTCGAAGGCGACCTCGACGACGGGAATGAGCCGGTTCAGCGGCCAGGGGATCCCCACGTCCTTCACGAAGCTCTGGAGATAGGGCAGGCTGTACTCGATCGCGAACCCGTACGTCAGGGCGTTGCTCTCCGCGCTGGTCAGCGGGATCTCCGCGCCGAACACGCCGGTGAGGGCGAGCGGCTTGAGGACGCCCAGTCCATCGGGCAGGTCGCCGAGGCCCTTCCCGAAGAACAGGGTCGGGGCGAGCGTCGAGGTGGACGCGGCGCCGACGGCCTTGTCGCCGACGCCGCCGATCTCCCACTCCAGCCCGAGGGAGACGATCGCCTCGTGCGCCGCGCTCTTGAAGAGGGCGTACTTGACGCCGATCTCGGGGTTGGCGAAGCCGGACTCCGTGCCGCCCTCGGCGGAGTCGAGGATCCGGTACTCGCCGGAGATCGAGATCCCGACGTCGGGGGTGATGGTCTTGGCGAGCTCGGCGCCGATCTCCGTTTCCTTCCCTTCCGGCCCCTTGATGTGGACGACGGAGGGGAGCGCCAGCTCGTCGGCGACGAATGGGTCGTCGATGGTGAGGGTCGCCGGGAAGAAGCGCTTCCCGATGACGCCGTGGGCCCATGCCGGGGCCACGCCGAATGCCGAGATGAGGGCAAGCGACAGCAGGCCAGACGACAACCGTCTCATGCGCCACCTCGCTTCGCCGGTCCCGCGATCCGCGGGCAGGCGGAGACCGGCAAGAGGGTTCGAGATCGTCGAGCCGCTACGCGAGGGCGAAGGGCGCTGAGGGCGGGGCGCGGGTCGCAACGGGCCGCCCGCTCGGCGTGGCCGCGAACGGCGTGGCCGCCGGTTCGGCGCGTTCCGGGGCGGGCCCCGCGCCGTGAAGAAGCCCGGTCGCGCCTATGGCCGCAGGCGCGTGGTCCGCCGTGGCGGCGAACCCACACCGGTCGTGGTCGTCCGTCTCGAAGAGGTGGTGGACGAAGTGGGGGCTCGCTTCGAGGAGCAGGATGGCCAGCCAGGCGCCGAGCGCGAGCGCCACGGCGCCACGGAGTGGAGTCGCTCGGACGGAGCCGATCATGACTGGGGACACCGGCACGTTCATTCTGCCACAGGTCGCGCGCGCCGCGCCCCGGGGGGCTCAGCGGGTCCGGTCCTCGTCGTCGGGCTCCTCCCGCGAGGGGGCGAAGACGGCCCAGGCGACCAGGGCGATCACGGCCACCCCGCCGCCCACGAAGAGCCAGCCGAGCCCGAGCCCGGGGTCCCGGGCGGCGCCCGCGCCGTGGTCGGCCCAGGCGCTGCCGCGAAGCAGAAGGCCCAGGACCGAGCCGGTGAGAGGCCGCGCCCACGGCCGCATGGCGACATTCTACGCGACCGGATCGCCGGTGAGCGCCCGCCGTCGGTGGATGGCCTCCGTCGGGGCGGAAACCTTGACTTCGGCGGGCCCGATGGGGAGAATAGGGGCCGTTTCGCTCGGGCAGGCCTCGCGGCCCCGGCCTCGAGGGCGGGGCCGGCCACCGGGTCGGTTGCTATGGAGGAGCGCATGGAGCTGGCCCAGGTACTCAAAGAGGGCATGAACCGCGGCGCGTCGGACTTCCACCTGAAGCCGAAACAGGTGCCGGTGCTGCGGGTCCAGGGCAAGCTCGCGCCGATCGAGGGCTGGCCGCCCGTGGAGCCGAAGGACCTCGACCAGATGGCGCAGTCCATGATGAGCCCCGCGCAGCGCGATCGGTTCGAACGGGAAGGCGGCGTGGACGTCCAGTACAGCGTCGCGGGGGTCGGCCGGTTCCGCGCGAGCGTCTGCAAGGCCCGGGGGTCGACCTCCATCGCGCTCCGCGTCGTGCCCTACGAGCTGCCGACGTTCGAGGAGCTGAACCTGCCCCCCGTCGTGGGGAAGCTCGCCATGGAGCCGCGCGGCCTCCTGCTCGTGACCGGCCCGGCCGGAAGCGGGAAGACCACGACGCTCGCCTCCATGATCAACCACATGAACCAGCAGCGGAACGATCACATCGTCACGATCGAGGACCCCATCGAGTACCTCCACCAGGACCGGAGCTGCATCATCACCCAGCGCGAGGTCGGGACCGACACCCCCTCGTTCGCCGACGCGCTCCGCATCTGCCTCCGGCAGGACCCGGACGTGATCATGGTGGGCGAGATGCGCGACGTGGAGACGATCCGCACGGTGCTCACGCTCGCCGAGACCGGCCACCTGGTGATGTCCACCCTCCACACCATCACGGCCGCCGAGACCGTGAACCGCATCATCGCCGAGTTCCCCGGGCAGCACGAGCGTCAGATCCGCGGTCAGCTCGCCCAGGTGCTCCGCGGCATCCTCTCCCAGCGCCTCATCGAGCGGGCCGACGGATCGGGCCTCCTCCCGGCGGTCGAGGTCCTGGTGAACACCACCACGATCCAGCGCTGCATCGAGGACCCGGCGCGGACGGGCCAGATCCCCCAGGCGATCGCCGAAGGCAAGGACATGTACGGGATGCAGACCTTCGACCAGTGCGTCCTCGCCTTCTACCAGAAGGGCATGATCAAGTACGAGGAGGCGCTGCGGGCCTCGAGCTCGCCCCAGGACTTCGAGGTGGAGGTCCAGCGGCTTTCCATGGCGACGCCCAAGCCCGGCGCCGCGCCGGCCGCCGGCGGGATGCCGGGACGGGTGGCAGGGCGCCCCCCGGCGCGCTAAACTGAAAGCTGCGCGGCCCCCATGGGCCGCGGACCGGCGGTCGTCCGCGTCGAGGTCGTCTCCGTGCAGGTCGAGCGGGTCAGTCCGTTTCTCTGGCGCATCCCCCCCGACGCCAAGCCCGGCATGCGCGTCCCGGGGCTCGTCTATGCCGACGACGAGCTGATGGCGCTGATCCGGCGGGACCGCTCCCTGGAGCAAGTCGCGAACGCCGCCGCGCTGCCCGGGATCGTGAAGGCGTCGTTCGCCATGCCCGACATCCACCAGGGATACGGCCTGCCCGTCGGCGGCGTGGTCGCCACCGACACGGCGAGCGGGGTGATCAGCCCGGGCGGGGTCGGGTACGACATCAACTGCGGCGTCCGGCTGCTCCGCACGGCGCTCACGCGCCAGGCTCTCGCGCCGCGGCTCTCCGCGCTCGCCGACGCGCTCGCGCAGGCGATCCCCTCGGGCGTCGGCTCTCGCGGCCGGATCAAGCTCGGCCAGGCGGAGGAGCGGCGGGGCCCGGTCCTCCGCGGCGCGCGCTGGGCGGTGGAGCACGGCTACGGCGACGCCGAGGACCTCGCCCACATCGAGTCGAACGGCACGCTTCCGGAGGCGGACCCCGACGCCGTCTCCCAGAAGGCCTACGAGCGGGGGCGGGGGCAGCTCGGGACGCTCGGCTCCGGCAACCACTTCCTCGAGGTGCAGGCGGTCGACGAGCTGGTGGCGCCCGAGGTCGCCCGGGCCCTCGGGCTGGAGGCCGACCGGATCGCGGTGATGATCCACACGGGGTCACGGGGCCTCGGCCACCAGGTCTGCACCGACGCGCTGGGGACGATGCAGTCGGCGATGCGGCGGTACGGGATCACGCTGCCCGACCGCCAGCTCGCCTGCGCGCCGGTCGAGGCGCCGGAGGCCCGGAGCTACCTCGGCGCCATGCGCGCGGCGGCGAACTTCGCCTTCGCCAACCGCCAGTGCCTGGCCCACTTCACCCGGGAGGCGTTCGAGCGCGTGCTGGGCATCTCGCCGCGCGATCTCGGCATGGCCCTCGTCTACGACGTCGCCCACAACATCGCGAAGGAGGAGGAGCACGAGCACGAGGGCCGCCGGCTTCGGCTCCTGGTCCACCGGAAAGGCGCCACGCGGGCCTTTCCGCCGGGCCATCCGGAGCTCGCCCCCGCCTACCGCGCCATCGGCCAGCCGGTCCTGATCCCGGGGGACATGGGCCGCTACTCCTACGTGCTCGTGGGGACCGCCGGGTCCATGCGCGAGACGTTCGGGAGCACCTGCCACGGCGCGGGCCGCGTCCTGAGCCGGACCGCGGCGGTCAAGGCGGCACGCGGTCGGTCGATCGCGCGCGAGCTCGAGGCGCGCGGGATCCTGGCCCGGGCGAGCGGCCGGGAGTCGCTGGCGGAGGAGATGTCGGAGGCGTACAAGGACGTGAAGAGCGTGGTCGAGGTCGTGGAGCGGGCGGGGCTGTCGCGGGTCGTGGCCCGGCTCCGGCCGCTCGCCGTCATCAAGGGCTGAGGGTGGAGGCTGACGCGATGAGCTAGGCTCCGGCACCGGACGCGGGAGCTCGGGCATGCCGGGCTGAGAGGGCGGCGTACGGGCCGCCGACCGCCGATGACCTGATCTGGGTAATACCAGCGAAGGGAGCGAGGAGAGGACGATCGCGAGGGCGCTGGGGACCCACCCGGCGCCCTTCGCTTCTCGGAGGGGGGCTCTTGCCCCCCTTCCGACGGTCCTCCCGGCAAGGCCGGGCCGCTCGGCCGTCTTTCTCGGCCGAACGGATCGGCCCGGCCTCCCCCCGCAAAGCTTTGGAGCCGCGCGGTGGGATGTCGGGGAGCGGTCGATACCCGCGAGCGAGGAGGGCGATGGAGACGATGGGGGAGTGGGGGATCGAGCCGGTACCGGCCGTCGCGCGGCGGCTCGGGGCCTGGGACTTCGCGGTGCTGTGGGGCGACCTGGGGATCGGGCTCCTCGTGCTCCTGGCGGGGAGCTTTCTGGTCCCGGCGCTCTCGCTGGGCCAGGCGCTCGGGGCGATCGCGCTGGGCAGCGCGATCGGCGTCCTGCTCCTCGCGGCGGCGGGGATCGTGGGGAGCCAGACCGGCGTCCCCACGATGGTCTGCCTCCGGCCGGCGCTCGGGGTGCGCGGCTCGTACGCGCCGACCGCGCTCAACGTCGTCCAGCTCCTCGGGTGGACCGTGTTCGAGCTTGTCATCATGGGCCACGCCGCGAACGTCGTCAGCCGGCGGCTCCTGGGTCTCGACGCCTACTGGCTCTGGCTCCTCGTCTTCGCCGCGGTGGTCCTGGGGCTCGGGGTCTGGGGGCCGCTGGCCGTGGTCCGGCAGTGGCTCGCGAAGTTCGCCGTCTGGGTCATGCTCGCGACGAGCGTCTGGCTCACCTGGCTGCTCCTGACACGCTACGAGGTGGGCGCGCTCGCCGCGCGCCCGGGAACGGGCGAGCTCTCCTTCTGGGCCGCCGTCGACCTCGTGGTCGCGATGCCGATCTCGTGGCTCCCCCTCGTCTGCGACTACAGCCGCTTCGCGCGCCGGCCGGGCGCGGCGTTCCGGGGGACGGCCCTCGGCTATCTCGTGGCGAACGTCTGGTTCTACGGCCTGGGAGCGCTCATCCTCCTGGCCGCCGGGGTCACGCAGGAGCCGAAGGGGTTCGTCGAGGCGATCGCCTCGATCGCCGGGCCGCTCGCCCTCCTGATCCTCCTGGTGGACGAGACGGACGAGGCCTGGGCCGACCTCTACTCGTGCGCGGTCTCCGTCCAGAACGTCTTCCCGCGCGCGCCGCTCCGCGCGCTCGTCGTCGCGCTCGGCGTCGCGTGTGCCGCGGTCGCGCTCGTGCTCGACGTGACCCAGTACGAGGCGTTCCTCTTCATCATCGGCTCGGTCTTCGTGCCGCTCTTCGGCGTGCTCGCGGTCGACTACTTCGCCATCCGCCGGGGGTACGTCGCGGACGACCTCGCGCGACCGGGCGGGCCCTACTGGTACCGTGGGGGTGTGAGCTTCCGCGGGCTCGCCGCCTGGGGACTCGGGATCCTCACCTATCTCGCGATCGCCGGCAACCTCGCCGGGCTCGGCCTGCCCGGGCTGCCCGCGCTCGGCGCCTCGCTGCCGAGCCTCTTCGTGGCGGGGCTCGCCTACGGCGCCCTCGCCCATCCGCTCGCGCGAGCCGCCAGCCGGGCGCCGGCCGGCCCGCGCGGCGCGCCGCTGCCTTGACCGGTCAGCAGGGCGTCTGGTAAGGTCGTCTGACGCGTATGTCGTGGAAACTCAAAGCGAAGGCCGACCGGCTGCTGGCCCAGGAAGAGGGGGCCGTCTGCAAGGACTGGGGCGGGCGAGTGGCCTTCGCGCTCGTGTATCCGAACACTTACGCGGTCGGGATGTCGAACCTCGGCTTCCAGACCATCTACCACCATCTCAACGCGCTCCCGGACGTCGTCTGCGAGCGGGTCTTCCTGCCCGACCCCGAGGACCTCCCGGAGCACGGGCGCACCGAGACCGCGCCCTTCTCGCTCGAGTCAAAGCGCCCGCTCGCCGACTTCGACTTCGTCGGGTTTTCCCTGACCTACGAGGGCGATTTCATCAACGCGCTGCGCCTCCTCCGGATGGCGGACATCCCCCGGGACCCCGCCGACCGCCGGCCCGAGGATCCGATCGTCCTGATGGGCGGCGTCTGCGCCTTCGCCAACCCCGAGCCGATCGCGCCGTTCATGGATTTCATCGTGGTCGGCGAGGGCGAGGAGATCGTCGGCGAGATCGTCGAGGCCTATCGCGCGGCCTTCGGGGGCAAAGCCTGGGCGGCCCGGCGCCGCGCGGACCTCTGGGAGCGGCTCCGGCCGATCCCCGGCATCTACCTTCCGCACGACTACCGGGTCGAGTACGCGACGGACGGGACGATCGCCGCGGTCGCGCCGATCACCGACGCGCCGGCCGTCGTCCAGAAGCGCCGGCTCAAGAACGTGGACGCGTTCCAGACGCTCTCCCTCCTCCGCACGCCGAACGCCGAGTACGGCCACCTGGCGCTCCTCGAGGTGGGCAAGGGGTGCGGCCGAGGCTGCCGCTTCTGTCTGGAGGGCGAGATCTACCGGCCCGTGCGCCACCGGAGCCTGGAAGCGCTCCGGGCCTCCCTGAAGGAGATCGCCCAGCACAGCAAGCGCGTCGGGCTGGTCGGCGCCTGCGTGTCGGACTATCCGTGGATCGGCGAGCTCATGAAGGTCATCGAAGAGGAGGGGCTCGAGCTCTCCATCTCGTCGCTGCGGGCCGACAGCCTCACCGAGGAGCTGGTGGCCTCGCTCCAGCGGGGCGGTCACCGGACGCTCACCATCGCGCCGGAAGCGGGGACCGAGCGGCTGCGCCGCGTGATCCGGAAGAACATCAGCGACGAGCAGCTCTACGCGGCGTGCGACCTCGTCCGATCGTACGGGATCCCGAACCTCAAGTGCTACTTCATGATCGGCCAGCCCACGGAGACGGCCGAGGACGTCGAGGCGATCCCGGACCTCGCGGCGCGACTGCTCGAGCGGCTGCGCGCGCCGTCCCGGGACGGCCAGCCCTTCGGCCGCCTCACGCTCTCCATCAGCTCGTTCGTCCCGAAGCCGTGGACGCCGTTCCAGTGGGCGCCCTTCGACCACACCGGCTCCCTCGAGGCGAAGCTCGGGACGATCAAGGCGGGCGTGCGCCGCTTCCCCAACGTCCGCGTGCTCCACGAGAACCCGCGGGAGGCCTTCCTCCAGGCGCTCATCGCGCGCGGCGACCGTCGCGTCGCGCGCCTGCTCGCCCGCGCGGCCGAGCTCGAGGGCGACTGGCGAACGGCGCTGCGGGAGTGGGACGGGGACGCCTCGTTCTACACCTACCGGGCCCGGCCGCTCGACGAGCGGTTCCCGTGGGACCACCTGGAGGTCGGGGTCAAGAAGGCCGGCCTGATCCGCGAATACGAGCGGGCCGGGCTGCCGTCCACGCCGAGCGCGGTGACCGCGCCGTGACCGGGCCCGATGCGGCCGCGACGGGAGGGAAGCCGGGCGTGGAGTCACCGCCCGGGCGGTATTTCCTCTACACGTTCTTCCGCGTGACGCGCGCCTACCTGCCCCTGCCGAAGGAGGAGAAGGCGCGCGCCATCGGCGATTACCTCGCGCGCGCGGCCGAGTTCGGGGGCTCCGTCACGGTCCGCAGCTACTCGACCCTCGGCCTGCGCCATGACACGGACTTCCTCCTCTGGCTCATCGCGCGCGAGCTGCCGCCGATCCAGGCGCTCCTCGAAGGCTTGCGGAAGAGCCTCCTGGCCCCTTACCTCGAGAACACGCACAGCTTGCTCGCCGTGACGCGGGAGTCGATGTACGTCAAGGACCACCGGGAGGAGCCCCACGTCGAGCCGCTCCCGGCCGGCATGGGCCAGTACCTCTTCGTCTACCCGTTCGTGAAGACCCGCGAGTGGTACCTCCTGCCGATGACGGAGCGGCAGAGGATGATGAGCGAGCACATCCGGGTCGGCCACCAGTTCCCCGGGATCCGGATCAACACCTCGTACTCGTTCGGGCTCGACGACCAGGACTTCGTCGTCTCCTTCGAGGGGAACGACCCGAAGGAGTTCGTAACGCTCGTGATGCGCCTCCGCGAGTCCGAGGCGAGCCGCTACACCCAGCGCGACACGCCGATCTTCACCTGCGCGAAGCGCCCGCTCGAGGAGATCCTCTGGGCGCTGGGCTGAGATGCCGGCCGACGGCGGTCTCCCCCGGCCGGTGCCGTTCCCGTCGAGGAAACGCTTGACACCCCTAATCGCTCTGCCTAAGATGCTCGAAATACCGGCGGGAACGATGTTTCAGGGCGGCGATCGGGAACCGCGCGGGGTGCGCCGCGGGTCTCGTGGGGAGTGACGGGCTGGGACGGTGAGATCTTCTTCGTGTCCGGGCGCAAGTGAATGGAATCACAATCGTTGAAGGCCGATCCGCGGTTCCCCCTCTACGACCCCCGGGACGAGCGCGACGCCTGCGGCACCGGCTTCGTCGCCGACATCGCGGGACGCCCGAGCCACCGGATCGTCGAGCAGGCGGTCGAGGCGGTCGTGAACCTCACCCACCGCGGGGCCGTCTCGGCGGACGGGAAGACGGGGGACGGGGCGGGCGTGCTCACGCAGCTCCCGCGGCGGCTCTTCATGCGGGAGCTCCGCCGCATCGGCGGGCGGCTCGACCGCGTCGAGGATCTCGCCGTGGGGGTGGTCTTCTTCCCCCGCGAGGCCGACAAGCGACGGCTGTGCCAGAAGATCGTCGAGGGGACGCTGATCCGGTGGGGCATCTGGACCCTCGGCTGGCGCGAGGCGCCGATCGACCCCGACGCGCTCGGCGACAAGGCCCTCCGGACCCTCCCGGACATCCAGCACCTCCTCCTCGCCCGGCCGGCGGGAGCCACGGACGACGAGTTCGAGCGCACCCTCTACCTGGCGCGCAAGGAGATCGAGCAACAGGTCCTGGGCGAGGGGATCCGCGACTTCTACATCCCCTCCTGCTCGCACCGGACGATCGTCTACAAGGGCCTCTTCGTCGCCCCGCAGCTCCCCCGCTTCTACCGCGACCTGACGGACCCCCTCTACGAGACGGCGCTGGCCGTGTTCCACCAACGGTACTCGACCAACACCTTCCCCACCTGGTTCCTCTCCCAGCCCTTCCGGATGCTCGCCCACAACGGCGAGATCAACACGCTGAACGGCAACCTCAACTGGACTTACGCCCGCGAGCGCGAGCTCTACTCCACGGTGTGGCGCGGGGAGGTGGAGCGGCTGCGCCCGCTCATCCTGCCGGACGGCTCCGACTCGGCGATGCTCGACAACGTCCTCGAGGCGCTCGTGCTCTCCGGCCGCGACGTGCGGCACGCCTTCATGATGCTCGTCCCCGAGCCGTGGGAGCAGATGCCGCACATGGACCCGGACCTCCGGGCCTTCTACGAGTACCACGCCGCGATCACGGAGCCGTGGGACGGCCCGGCCGCGCTCGCCTTCTCCGACGGCGTCGTCGTCGGGGCGACCCTCGATCGCAACGGGCTCCGCCCGGCCCGTTACGTGGTGACGGAGGACGGACTCTGCCTCATGGGGTCCGAGGTCGGTCTCCTGCCGCTCGACCCGGCGCGCATCGTCCGGAAGGGCCGGCTCGGGCCGGGGCAGATGATCGCGGTGGACACGCGGCGGGGCGTGCTCCTCGACAACGACGCGATCAAGCGCCAGTTCGCGACGGACCAGGACTACGGGAAGTGGCTCAGCCGCCATCTGGTGAGCCTGGACGGGCTCGTGCCGGAGAGCGGGAACGGCCCGCCGCCGCGCGACCCCGCGACGCTGGTGCCGCTCCAGGCGGCCTTCGGCTACACCGAGGAGGAGCTCAAGTACGTCCTCAAGCCGATGTTCGCCGAGAAGAAGGAGCCCGTCTGGTCCATGGGGGACGACACGCCGCTGGCGGTCCTGAGCCCGCGGCCGCGTCCCTTCTACGGGTACTTCAAGCAGAAGTTCGCGCAGGTCACGAACCCACCGATCGACCCCTTGCGCGAGCAGCTCGTCATGTCGCTCAACACCTACCTCGGGCCGCGGCAGAGCCTGCTGGAGGAAACCGAGTTCCACGCGCGCCTGATCCGCCTCCAGAGCCCGATCCTCTCGGACCGCGAGCTGGAGACCCTCTATCACGTGACGGGCTTCGCCGCGATCCGGCTCTCCACGCTCTTCCCCGTCAGCGCCGGCGCGGCGGGGCTGGAGGCGGCGCTCCACCGGCTGACCGAGGAGGCCAGCCGCGCGGTCGACAGCGAGTACGCCCTGGTGGTGCTCTCCGACCGCGGCGTGGACGCCGAGCACGCGGCGGTGCCGATCCTGATGGCCGTCGGCGCCATCCAGCATCACCTGATCCGCCACGGCAAGCGGATGAAGCTGAGCCTGCTCTGCGAGACCGCCGAGGCCTGGGAGGTCCACCACGTCGCGTGCCTGATCGGCTACGGTGCCTCGGCCGTGAACCCCTACCTGGCGTTCCAGACGGTCCAGCAGCTCGCGACCAATCCGGAGCGCGGCGACGCGCCGATGGAGCCGGACCTGGCCGTCGCGAACTACAAGACGTCGCTCGAGTACGGGCTCCGCAAGGTCATGTCGAAGATGGGGATCTCCACCGTGGCCTCCTATCACGGCGCGCAGATCTTCGAGGCTATCGGGCTCTCGCGCGCGCTCGTGGACCGGTGCTTTCTGGGCACGGCGTCGCGGATCGGCGGGATCGGCTACGCCGAGGTCGCGGCGGACGTGCTGGAGCGCCACCACGAGGCGTTCCGCATGGCCGCCGCGGGACGCACGCGTCTGGGGGACGCCGGGTTCTACCGCTTCCGCAAGGGCGGCGAGCAGCACGCTTTCAACCCGAACGTGATCAAGGCGTTCCACGCCGCCGTGAAGAGCGGGCGGTACGAGGACTACAAGCGCTACGCCGAGCTCGTGAACACGCGGCAGCCGCTCGCGCTCCGCGACCTCATGGCCTTCCGGCCCGACCGCGCGGCGGTCCCGGCGGAAGAGGTGGAGCCCGTCGCGGCGATCGTGCGTCGCTTCTCGACCCAGGCGATGTCGATCGGGGCTCTCGGCCCCGAGGCCCACAAGACGCTGGCGACCGCCATGAACCGGCTGGGGGCGCGCTCGAACACGGGCGAGGGCGGGGAGGACCCCGACTGGTGGCACCCCCTGGCGAACGGCGATCTGGCCGCAAGCAAGATCAAGCAGGTCGCCTCGGCCCGCTTCGGCGTGACGCCGGAGTACCTGATCCGGGCCGAGCAGCTCGAGATCAAGATGGCGCAGGGCTCGAAGCCCGGCGAAGGCGGCCAGCTCCCGGGGCACAAGGTCGCCGCCCACATCGCGAAGATCCGGCGCGCCACGGCGGGCATCCCGCTCATCTCGCCGCCGCCGCACCACGACATCTACTCGATCGAGGACCTGGCGCAGCTCATCTACGACCTGAAGATGGTGAACCCGCGGGCGAAGGTCTGCGTCAAGCTCGTCTCCGAGGCCGGCGTCGGGACGATCGCAGCCGGCGTGGCGAAGGGCTACGCCGACGTCGTGCTCATCTCGGGCCACGACGGCGGCACCGGCGCCTCTCCCGTGTCGTCGATCAAGAACGCCGGCGTGCCCTGGGAGCTCGGGCTCTCCGAGACCCAGCAAGTGCTCGTGATGAACGACCTGCGGGGGCGCGTCACGCTGCGGACGGACGGCGGCATGAAGACGGGCCGCGACGTCGTGGTCGCCGCGCTCCTGGGGGCCGAGGAGTTCGGCTTCGGCTCGGCCTCCGTCGTAGCCCTCGGCTGCGTCATGGCGCGGCAGTGCCACCTGAACACCTGCCCGGTCGGGATCGCCACCCAGCGCGAGGACCTCCGCGCGAAGTTCGCCGGCACCCCCCAGATGGCGATCCACTTCTTCACCCACGTGGCCGAGGAGGTGCGCGAGATCCTCGCGGGGCTCGGGTACCGCACTCTCGACGAGGTGGTCGGCCGGACCGACCTGCTGGTGGCGGCCACCGCGGAGCGGGGGGCCGGGAAGGCGGCCGCGCTCGACCTGGCGAAGATCCTCACGCCGGCCGACCCCGAGGGGACGCGGCCCCGCCGGTGCGTGGTGCCGCGCAACGATCGGCCGGACGAGCCATTCGACAACCGGCTCCTCGCCGACGCACGGCCCGCGGTCGAGGCCGGGATCCCGGTCCGCCTGAGCTACCCCATCCGGAACATCCACCGCACGGTCGGCGCGCGCCTGGCGGGCGAGATCGCCCGGCGGTACGGGGACCCCGGCCTGCCCGAGGGAACGATCGAGATCCGCCTGGAAGGGAGCGCCGGCCAGTCCTTCGGCGCGTTCTGCGTCCCCGGCATGCGGCTCCTCCTCCAGGGCGACGCCAACGACTACGTCGGGAAGGGCATGGGGGGCGGCGAGATCGTCGTCCGGCCCCCGGCCTCCGCGCGCTTCAGCTCCCACGAGAACGCGATCGTGGGCAACACCGTGCTCTACGGCGCGACCGGAGGCGCCCTCTTTGCCGCCGGCCGGGCCGGCGAGCGGTTCGCCGTCCGCAACTCCGGCGCGACCGCCGTGGTGGAGGGCGTGGGTGATCACGGCTGCGAGTACATGACGGCGGGGTGCGTGGTCGTCCTGGGAGACACGGGCCGGAACTTCGGCGCCGGCATGACCAACGGCAGCGCCTTCGTCCTCGACGAGGCGGGCGAGTTCCCCAAGCGCTACAACCCCGAACTCGTCCGGCTCGCGCGCGTCGAGGAGCCGGCCGACGCGGCGCGCCTCCACGCCCTCGTGACGCGGCACCTCGAGGCGACGGGCAGTCGCCGCGCCGCCGACGTCCTGGCGCGCTGGGGCGAGCTGCTGCCTCGGTTCTGGAAGGTCATCCCGATGCCGGCCGAGGCGATCGCCCGGACGATCGAGGTGGCCAAGCGCGGCAGCGAGACGGTCGCCCTGGCGGGCGCCCGCTAGGCCCGGCACCGCCCCTCGCGCGGGCTCTCCTCCCATGGCCGACCCCGCGATCCTCCTCATCGCGGCGAGCGAGCAGGACTCGAACCTCTACTACGCGACTCGCTTCCTCGCTCCGGACCCCTTCGTGTTCCTCCAGGTCGGCGGTCGCAAGCTCCTCGTCATGAGTGACCTCGAGCTGGACCGGGCGAAGCTCGAGGCGCGGGTCGACGAGGTGCTGTCCTACGCCACCTACGAGGCGAAGGCCAAGCAGCACGTCGCCCAGCCCACGCTCGTCGACACGCTCGCCGTCCTGCTGGAGGAGCGCGGGGTGACGGACCTTCTCGTGCCGGCCAGCTTCGCCGTCGAGCACGCCGACCGCCTGCGGGAGCGCGGCATCCGCCTCACGTGGAAGCGCGATCCCTTCTTCGAGGAGCGGGTCGTCAAGCAGGCGGACGAGGTCGCCGCCGTCGAGGCCACGCAGCGGGCGACCGAGCGGGCGGTCGCGCGCGCCCTGGACGTCTTGCGGGAGAGCGACATCCGGGGGGACCGGCTGTACCGGCAGGGCGAGATCCTGACGGCCGAGATGCTCCGGCGGGTCATGCACCTGTCGCTGATGGAGGACGAGTGCCTGGGCCAGCACACGATCGTCGCGCCGGGCGTCCAGGGGGTGGACCCCCACAACCAGGGCTCCGGGCCGATCCTGCCGCACCAGTCGCTCGTGCTCGACGTCTTCCCCCGCTCGATCCGCACCCGCTACTTCGCCGACATGACGCGGACCGTCGTCCGCGGTCGAGCCTCCGACGGCCTCCGGCGGATGTACGACGCGGTGCTGGCCGCGCAGCTCCGGGGCATCGAGCTCTGCCGCGACGGGGCCGACGGCGACGCCGTCCACCGGGAGGTCACGGCGGTCCTCGAACGGGCGGGCTTCGAGACCGGCATGGTCGAGGGCCGGATGCAGGGGTTCTTCCACGGGACCGGCCACGGCGTGGGCCTCGACATCCACGAGCCGCCGCGGGTCTCCAAGGTCCCGAACGTCCTCCGGACGGGGCAGGTCGTGACCGTGGAGCCCGGTCTCTACTATCTCCGGTGGGGCGCTGTCCGGATCGAGGACATGGTGCTGATCCAGCCGGGCGGCTGCCAAAACCTCACAAAGTTCCCCAAGGTCCTCGAGCTATAGTCTCTCGGAGGGGCCTCGACGGCCCCCTCCGATTCCTCCCCCTGGATCGGGGGTGCCGGCAACGCCGACGCGCGAAGCGGCACGCTGCCCCGCGCGGGGGGTTCGGTGTCACGCGGCGCGCGGTTGGTCCGACCGGCGGCCCGCTCCACTGCCCATAACATTGCTATCTGCAAGGCCCTTGGGTACGATGAGTGGGTGTCCGGCCGCCCGGTGTCGCGCCCCGGCGGCGGAGGCGCGGCTTCCGGGACCCGGGGGAAGGCGGCTCGGCGCGCCCCGCCCGGTCCGGGGGGACGCATCCAGTGGGCGAGGGGGACGGCCATGAACGAACTCGAGGACGAATATTCTGCCAGCATTCGGCACGAGATCCGGGAACTCCGCGGGGCGCTCCTCAACGACACGATCAATACGCTGTTCCCGACCGAGCCGGTCTGCCTGCTCGAGGCCACGTCGGTCCACGACGCCGTCGGACGGATGCTGGCAGCCCGTCAGCCCGGTGTCCTCATCGTCGACCGCGAGGGCCGCTTGACCGGCATCTTCACCGAGCGGGACCTCCTCACCCGGGTCGTGGGCCTGGGGATCGACCCCCGGAGCACCCCCCTGGCCGCCGTGATGACGCGGAACCCCGAGGCACTGAGCCCGAAAGACCGTGTCTGCTACGCCGTGAACCGGATGAGCGTGGCCGGCTACCGGACGATCCCCCTCGTCGACGAGGCCGGCCGGCCCATCGGCATCGTGACCGTCCACGATTTCATCAAGTGGCTGGCCCATCTCTTCCCCGAGGCCGTGCTGAACCTGCGGCCCGGGGATGCGCTCAAGCGCCCGCTGGAGGTGGACGCGGGGTGAGCCCACCGCGAGGAGACAAGGATTCATGAGCGAGTCGGCGGCGTCGGCACCGGCCGTACCGAAACCTCGCCGGGAGCTCGATCGCGCGGTGGTCCGCTTCGCGGGGGACTCCGGCGACGGCATGCAGCTCACCGGCGAGCAGTTCACGACCGAGTCGGCGTGGGCGGGGAACGACCTCGCGACGCTCCCGAACTTTCCCGCCGAGATCCGCGCGCCGGCCGGCACGCTCTTCGGCGTGTCGAGCTTCCAGCTGCAGTTCGGCCGGCGCCGCGTCTACACCCCGGGCGACCGGCTCGATTGCCTGGTGGCGATGAACCCGGCCGCCCTCAAGGTCCACCTCGCCGACCTGAAAGAGGGCGGTCTGCTGATCCTCAACACGAACGCCTTCGAGAAGAAGAACCTGGACCGCGCCGGCTACGCGCAGAACCCGCTCGACGACCCGGCGCTGTCCGAACGCTATCGGCTGCACAAGATCGACATCACGCGGCTCACCATGGACGCCCTCGCCGAGCTGCCGCTCAACGCGAAGGAGAAGGACCGCTGCAAGAACTTCTTCGCGCTCGGCCTGGTGTCGTGGATCTACACGCGACCCATCGAGCCGACGCTCGACTGGATCAAGAAGCGGTTCACCAAGCACGCCGACGTCGCCGAGGCGAACGTGCGGGCGCTCAAGGCCGGCTACCACTTCGGCGAGACCGCGGAGATCTTCAGCGAGTGCTACGGGATCGAGCCCGCGGAGATGGCGCCCGGGGTCTATCGGAGCATGACGGGCAACCGCGCGCTGGCCTGGGGCATCCTGGCCGCGGCCCAGCGGACGGGTCTCCCCGTGGTGTACGGCGCCTATCCCATCACGCCCGCCAGCGACGTGCTGCACGAGCTCTCGCAGCACAAGCGCTTCCGGGTCCGGACGATGCAAGCCGAGGACGAGATCGCCGCGATCGGCGCGGTCATCGGCGCGGCGTTCGGGGGCGCCGTGGGCTGCTGCGCCACGAGCGGGCCCGGGCTCGCGCTCAAGTCCGAGGGCATCGCCCTGGCGGTCGTGGCCGAGCTGCCGCTCGTCGTGTTCGACATCCAGCGGGGCGGCCCGTCCACCGGCCTTCCCACGAAGACCGAGCAGGCGGACCTGCTCCAGGCCCTCTACGGCCGCAACAGCGAGTGCCCGGTCGTCGTCCTCGCGCCCGCCACCCCCGGGGACTGCTTCTACGTCGCCTACGAGGCCATCCGGATTGCGATCAAGTACATGGTCCCCGTGATCGTCCTGAGCGACGGCTACCTCGCGAATGGTGCCGAGCCCTGGCTGATCCCGGACCCCGGCACGCTCCCGGAGATCCCCGTCCGCTTCCGGACGGAAAAGGACGGCTTCTTCCCGTACCTCCGCGAGGAGGCGACGCTGGCCCGCCCCTGGGTGCGCCCCGGAACGCCGGGACTGGAGCACCGGATCGGCGGCCTGGAGAAGCAGCACATCACGGGCAACGTCTCGTACGATCCGGACAACCACGACCTGATGGTGCGGCTGCGGGCCGAGAAGGTGCGTCGTGTGGCGCAGGAGATCCCGCCGACCTCGATCAGCGGGCCGGCCACGGGGGACCTGCTCGTCGTCGGCTGGGGCGGCACCTACGGCGCGATCACGGCCGCCGTCGAAGAGGCGCAGATGGACGGTCAGGCCGTGGCCAGCGTGCACCTGCGCCATCTGAATCCGCTGCCCCCCGACCTCGGCCAGATCCTCCGGCAGTACCGGCGGGTCCTCGTGCCGGAGATCAACAGCGGCCAGCTCGTCCGCGTCCTGCGGGCCGAGTACCTCGTCGACGCCGTCGGCTTCAACCGGGTGCGGGGGGTGCCGCTGGCGACCCAGGAGATCCGGGATGCCATCAACCAGCTTCTCGAGGAACGGCGATGAGTGAGGTGACCGGGGCCACGGTGCCCCACGCGCCGAAGTACACGAAGAAGGACTTCGAGTCCGACCAGGACGTCCGCTGGTGCCCGGGCTGCGGCGACTACGCGATCCTGAGCGCGGTCCAGAAGATGATGCCGGACCTCGGCATCCCGCGCGAGGACATCGTGTTCATCTCGGGGATCGGGTGCTCGAGCCGCTTCCCCTACTACATGAACACCTACGGCTTCCACACGATCCACGGGCGCGCGCCGGCGATCGCCACCGGCCTCCGGCTGGCGCGCCCCGAGCTCAAGGTGTTCGTCGTGACCGGCGACGGAGACGGCCTCTCCATCGGCGGCAACCACATGCTCCACGTCCTGCGCCGGAACGTCAACGTCACGATCCAGCTGTTCAACAACAAGGTCTACGGGCTCACCAAGGGCCAGTACTCGCCGACGAGCGAGCTGGGCAAGGTGACGAAGTCCACGCCCATGGGGTCGGCCGACCGCCCCGTCAACCCGTGCGCCTTCGCCCTCGGGGTGGGCGCCACGTTCGTGGCCCGGTCGGTGGACCGGAACATCGCCCACATGGAGGAGACGCTGAAGAAGGCGGCCGCGCACAAGGGCGCCGCGTTCGTGGAGATCCTCCAGAACTGCAACATCTACAACGACCTCGCCTGGAACGTCCTCTACGACCGGGAGTCGAAGATCCTCCACGAGCTCAGGCTCGAGCACGGCAAGCCGCTCACGTTCGGGCCCGTGGATGACCGGCGCGGCCTGGTCCTCGACGGGGTGCGTCCCCGGGTGGTTCGCGTGAAGGAGGTCGACGAGGGCGCGTTGTGGGTCCACGACGTGAACGACATCGCCGCCGCCAAGGTCCTGGCCAACCTGGCGAGCCCGGACTTCCCGATCCCCATCGGGGTCTTCGCGAGCACGCCGGCGCCGGTGTACGAGGACATCATCTTCGACCAGGAGCGGCGGGCGATCTCGGAGCGCGGAGCGGGAGAGATCGAGAAGCTGCTGGTGTCTGGCGACACCTGGAAAATCGGCTGACCCGGGCCGATACGCGTCGCCCCGGGTCGTCCTCGGTCGTCGGCGTCCCTCAACGTATGCGGCATACGCCTCGGGCCGCCTCCTCCCTGCGTCCTACCGGGGCTCGCGTCTCCGCCCGGCCGCGGTTCGATGCTCGCCCCTGTCCTGGGGCTGCTCGGCTCTCGGCCCGGCCTCGTTCCTGAGCCGCGACCATGAACGCGACCACGGTGGATCGAAACCTCGTCGCCGCGCTCCGGGAGATCGTCGGCCCGGACGGCGTGATTGCGGCCCCGGACGAATGTCTCGTCTACGAGGCCGACATGCTCGTCTACTATCGGGGCGCGCCCGACGTCGTCGTGCTGCCGGCGAGCACGGCGGAGGTGGCGGCGGTCGTGCGGCTCTGCCTGGACGCCGGCGTCCCCATCGTGGCCCGGGGGTCCGGCACCGGGCTGATCGGCGGCGCGACGGCCCCGCGCGGCGGCGTCATGATCGGCGTCAACCGCATGGACCGCATCCTCGAGCTGAGCCCGCCGAATCGCTACGCGGTCGTGGAGCCGGGCGTCATCAACCTCGCGCTCACCCGGGCCGTCGCCGCGCGCGGCTATTTCTTCGCCCCCGACCCCGCGAGCCAGATGGTCTCCTCGATCGGCGGGAACGCCGCGACCAACGCGGGCGGTCCCCACGCCCTGAAGTACGGGAGCGCCGTGAACCACGTCCTGGGGCTCGAGGTGGTGACCGGGCGCGGGGAGGTGCTCTGGCTCGGCGGCCCCGTCCAGGAGCGGCCCGGCTACGACCTCGCCTCCGTGATGGTCGGTTCCGAGGGCACCCTCGGCGTGATCACGAAGGTCGCCGTGCGGCTGAGTCGCGCGGGCGAGGCCGTCAAGACGGCGCTCGCCACGTTCCCCACCATCGAGCTCGCCTGCGAGGCGGTGTCCGCCATCATCGCCGAAGGGATCGTCCCGGCGGCCCTCGAGGCTCTGGACGAGCCCGTGATCCGGGCGGTCGAAGCGGGGATCAGGGCCGGCTACCCCGCGGATGCGAAGGCCGTGCTCCTGATCGAGCTGGACGGCCCGTGGGCGGAGGTGGAGAGCCAGGCCGAGGCGGTGGCTGCCATCTGCCGGGCGAAGGGCGCCCTGACCATGCGGGTCGCGAAGGACGACGCGGAGCGGGCGCTCCTCTGGAAGGGGCGGAAGGAGGCCGCCGGCGCCTTCGGTCGGATCACGCACAACTACGTCCTTCAGGACGCGGTGGTCCCGCGGACGAAGCTGCCGGCGATCATGGCGCAGGTGGCGGCGATCGCGGCGAGCCGCGGCCTCGTCGTCGCCAACGTCTTCCACGCCGGCGACGGCAACCTCCACCCCATGATCGCCTACGACGACCGGGTGCCCGGCCAGTTCGAGGCGGCCCTCGACGCCAACGACGCGATCCTCGACGCCTGCATCGCCGCTGGCGGTACGGTGACGGGCGAGCACGGCGTGGGGATGGACAAGGCCGAGAAGCTCGCCCGCCTCTTCTCGCCTGACGACCTCGCCGCGATGGCAGCCGTCCGCCGCGTCTTCGACCCGCGCGGGCTCATGAACCCGGACAAGGTGTTCCCGACGGGGGGCGCCTGTCACGAGTCACGGCAGCCGGCGGGCGGCAGCCCCGGCGCGGCGAAGCCGGTGCCCGAGGGCATGTGGGTATGACGGCCGACGCGCGGGTCATCGGCGCCGACCTCGCCGCGGTCGTGGGTGAGGCCCACGTCCGGACCGGCGCCGGGGCGGCGGCCTTCGCGATCGACGGACGCGCGCCACGCTGGGCGGTCTCTCCCGGCGCCGTGGCCGAGGTGAGTCGCTGCCTGGCCCTCGCCGCGGCCCACGGGCTGGCGGTCGCACCGACCGGCCGCGGGACCCGCCGGCACTGGGGCAACCCGCCCCGCGCGCTCGACCTCGTGCTCTCGCTCGACCGCCTCGACCGGGTGCTCCACCACGAGCCGGCGGACCTCACCGTCTCGGTGGAGGCCGGCATCCGGCTTCAGGCGCTCAACGCGACGCTTCGCCCGCACCGGCAGGGCCTGCCGCTCGACCCGCCGCGGGCGGGCGACTCCACGATCGGCGGGCTCATCGCCACGGCCGCGAGCGGGCCTTACCGCGCGCGCTACGGGACCCCGCGGGAGCTGCTGCTCGGCGTCAGCGTGGTCCAGGCCGACGGCACGCCGGTGAAGGGCGGGGGGCAGGTCGTCAAGAACGCCACCGGCTACGACATGCCGAAGCTCCACGTCGGCGCGCTCGGCACGCTCGGGGTCGTCGTCAGCGCTCACCTCCGACTCCATCCGCTGCCGGCCGCCGAGGCGAGCTGGCTCTTCGGATTCCCGAGTGCCGAGGGGGTCCTCGAGGCGGCGCTCGGGGTCATGGACACGCCGCTCGTCCCCAGCCGGCTCGAGCTGGTGGACGGCGCGACGCTGGTCGCCCTCGGCTACACCGCGCCCCCCCCGGCGGCGCTCGCCGTGACCATCGGGAGCGTGGCCGAGGGCGTCCGCGCGCAGGGTGAGCGGCTCACCGAGCTCTGCCGCCGGGGCGGCGGGCTGGCGCTCCCTCTGGACGAGGCCGACGCGTGGTGGACGCAGCTCGGCGACAGCGCGGCGCCGGCCGAGGGTGAGGCCGGCCTCGGCCTCCGGATCGGAGTGCGGCCGACCGACGTCGTGAAGGCGCTGCGCGCGGTGGAGGCGGCGGCGGCCGGCGCGGCGAGCGTCCGGGCGACGGCGGAGCTCGCCAACGGGGTCCTCCACGTCGTGCTGGCAGGGCCGGGCGTGGCGGACGCGCCGAGCCTGGTGAGCCGCCTGCGCGCGGGCCTCGCGCCACTCGACGGCACGTGCGTCGTCGAGCACGTGGCGCCTCGTGCGAAGGCCGGCCTCGACGTCTGGGGCGACGTCGGCCCGGTGCTTCCGCTCATGCGGCGGCTCAAGGACGAGCTGGATCCGCGTGGAATCCTGAATCCGGGCCGCTACGTGGGCGGGATCTGAGGCCGTGACGGAGTCGGGCGTGACCGTAGGTCGCGAGCCCAGCGCGCTCGCCCGGCCCCTCGGGGCCTTCGACGCCGAGGAGCCGCCCGACTGGGAGGGGCTCCTCGACTGCGTCCACTGCGGGATCTGTCTCCCGCAGTGCCCGACGTACCGCGTGCTCCGGCAGGAGATGGATTCCCCGCGTGGCCGGCTCTACCTCATGCGCGCGGCGGCCGAGGGCCGGATCGGGCTCACCGACAACTTCGTGACCCACATGGACCGCTGCCTCGGCTGCCGGGCGTGCGAGAGCGCGTGCCCGTCCGGCGTGCCGTTCGGTCAGCTCCTGGAGGCGACGCGCGGCCAGATCGAGCGGCGCGTGCCCCGGCCGTTCGCGCGCAAGCTCCTCGGCCGGCTGATCCTGGGGACCTTCTCCGACCGGCGCCGGCTGGCCCGGGCCCTGAGCCTCTTGCGGCTCTACCAGGGCTCCGGCCTCCAGCGGATCGTCCGCGGCGCCGGTCTCCTCCGGCCGTTTCCGCGGCTGGCCGCGATGGAGCAGCTGCTCCCGCCGCTGGGCACGGAGCACCCGGCGCCCCTGCCGCCCCGCCTGCCGGCCGAGGGATCGTCCCGCGGGACGGTGGCGCTCCTGGTCGGCTGTGTCCAGGCGCTGCTCTTCCCCGAGGTGAACCGGGCGACGGCGCGCCTCCTGGCCCGCGCCGGGTACACCGTCCTCGTCCCCCCCGAGCAGGGCTGCTGCGGGGCGCTCCACCTCCACGCGGGGGACCGCGTGAGCGCGCGGCGGCTCGCCCGCGCCAACCGCGACGCCTTCGCCGGCGCCGACTGGGTGGTCACCAACGCGGCCGGCTGCGGCGCGGCGCTCCGCGAGTACGGTCACCTCCTCGGCGAGGACGGGACCTCGCTCGGCGAGCGGGTCCGCGACGTCTCCGAGCTGCTCGCCGCCGCGCTGCCGGGCCCGCGGCAGGCGCTGCCGGTCACGGTGACCTACCACGAGCCCTGCCACCTGGCCCACGGCCAGCGGGTGCGCGAGGCGCCGCGGGCGCTCCTCCGGGCGATCCCGGGGCTCCGCCTCGCCGAGCTCCAGGAGGCCGACCTCTGCTGCGGCTCGGCCGGCATCTACAACCTCTTCGAGCCCGAGATCGCCGGGGCCCTCCTCGAGCAGAAGCTCGACCGGATCGTGGAGACGGGCGCGACCATCGTCGCGAGCGGCAATCCGGGCTGCCTGCTCCAGCTCCGCATGGGGCTCGCGCGCCGCGGCCTCCCGATCCGCGCGCACCATCCGGTGGAGCTCCTCGCCTGGTCCGTGGAAGGGACGGAAGGGGACCGCGCTCCCTTCCAGCCGCACTAGCCGTGCAAGTCGTGCGGCTCCGGGAGCGGGTGGCGTTCCAGGACGCGAAGATGGCGCGTCAGCGCCTGCTCGGGACCTCGCGGTGCCAGGCCGATCTCTACTGCCTCAAGCCGGGCCAGTCGCAGGCCGTCCATACCCACGCGGACCAGGACAAGCTATACTTCGGAGTGGAAGGGGTCGGACGCATCCGGGTGGCGGGCGAGGAGCAGCGGCTCGAGCCCGGCGTGCTCGTGCTCGCGCCTGCGAGCGTCGAGCACGGCCTCTCGAACCCGGGAGAGACGCCACTGGTGGTTCTCGTCATCGTCGTGCCCCCGCCGACGCACGGCTGAACCGGCGTGCCGAGCGCGGCCGTCCTGGTCACCTGTCTCGTGGACCTCTTCTACCCCGAGGTCGGCGTCGCGCTGGTCCGTCTCCTCCGCCGCCACGGCGTACGGGTCGCGGTGCCGGACGGCCAGACCTGCTGCGGGCTGCCGCTCTTCAACTCGGGGTACCGGGCCGAGGCCGCACGGGTCGCGCGCCGCACCATTCCGCTCTTCGCCGATGCCGAGCACGTGGTCGTCCCGTCGGGGTCGTGCGCCTGGATGGTCAAGGCCGAATACCCGCACCTCTTCCCGGACGACCCACCGGCGACGCGCGCGGCGACGGCGCTCGCCGCGAAGACCTACGAGCTCTCCCAGTTCCTCGTCTCCGTCCTCGGGGTGGAGAAGGTCCCGGCCACGGGGGGAGCCGCGAGCGGGCGGATCACCTACCACGACTCCTGCCACCTCCTGCGGGGGCTCGGCGAGGCGCGGGCCCCGCGGACGCTCCTCCGGAACGCCGGGGTGGAGGTCGTCGAGCTGCCGGGCGCGGACGAGTGCTGCGGCTTCGGCGGCTCGTTCGCGGTGCGACTCCCCGAGGTCTCGGGGGCGATCCTGGGACGCAAGCTCGAGAACGTCCGGGCCACCGGCGCCGACGCGGTCGTCGTCTGTGACGCGGGCTGCCTCATGCAGATGGCGGGCGGGGCACGGCGGGCGGGAGATCGCGTCCGTGTGCTCCACCTGGCGGAGCTGCTGGCCGGGGAGGCGGACGGTGCAGGCGACGCCTGAGGCCGGCTCGTTCACGCTCCGCGCCCGCGGGGCGATCGGCGACCGGTTCCTCCAGGAGGCCCTGTCGACGGCGACGAGCAAGTTCGGCGAGGCGCGGAGCCGCGCCCTTGCCGAGTTCCCGGACAGCGAGCGCTACCGCCAGCGGGCGCGGGAGATCAAGGAAGCGACGCTGGAGCGCCTCGACGAGCACCTCGAGCGGCTCGCCGACAACGTGGAGCGTGCCGGCGGCGTCGTGCACTGGGCCCGGGATGCCGCGGAGGCGCGCCAGATCATCCTCGGGCTGGCGCACGCGCGCGGGGCCCGCCTCGTCGTCAAGTCGAAGTCGATGGCGACCGAGGAGATCCACCTGAACGAGGCCCTCGAGGCGGCCGGCATCGCCGCGGTCGAGACCGACCTCGGCGAGTACATCATCCAGCTCGCCCACGAGCGGCCGTCGCACATCATCGTGCCGGCGGTCCACAAGACCCGGGCGCAGATCGCGACGCTCTTCACCGCGGCGACGCGCCGGGTCGTGGCGGCCGAGCCCGAGGCGCTGACGCGCGTGGCCCGGGAGGAGCTGCGGGCGCGCTTCCTCCAGGCCGACATGGGAATCTCCGGCGTGAACTTCGCGATCGCCGAGACCGGCACGCTCGTGCTGGTGACCAACGAGGGCAACGGACGCCTCGTGACGACCCTGCCGCGGACCCACGTGGCGGTCATGGGGGTGGACAAGGTCATCCCTGCCCTGGCGGACCTCATGGTGTTCCTCCAGCTCCTCCCGCGCGCCGCCACGGGGCAGACCCTCACGGCCTACACGAATCTGATCCGAGGGCCGCGGCGGGCGGGGGAGACGGACGGGCCGGACGAGCTCCACCTCGTCATCCTCGACAACGGGCGCGTCGCGCAGCTGGCCGGGCCGTTGCGCGAGGCGCTCTACTGCCTGCGCTGCGGGGCCTGCCTGAACGTCTGCCCCGTCTACCGCCAGGTCGGCGGCCACGCCTACGGCCACACCTATCCCGGCCCGATCGGGATCCTTCTCACCGCGATGCTCGAGGGGACCGGTGCGGTGCGCGACCTCGCCCACGCCTCGAGCCTCTGCGGCGCGTGCCTGGAGGCCTGCCCGGTGAAGATCGACATCCCGCGGATGCTCGTCGCGCTCCGCACCCGGCTCGACGTCGAGCGCCTGGCCCCCGCGCCCGAGCGGCTCCTCTTCCGGACCCTGGGCCGGCTCCTGCGTCGTCCGGCGCTCTTCCGCGCGGCGGGGCGGGGTGCCCGGTGGCTCCAGCGGCCGCTCGTCGCCCCGGACGGGCGGCTTCGGGGCCTTCCCGGCTTCTTCCGCGGCTGGACGGCCTCCCGGGACCTTCCGCCGCTCGCGGAGCGGTCGTTCAGCGAACGCTGGCAGACGCTCCGCGCCGAGGAGCGCAGGCCCGGCGTCGGACCATGACCACGCGCGAGGCGTTCCTCGACGGTGTCCGCCGCGAGATGGCCAGGCTCGGCGGCCTCCCCAGCGCCACCCCCGGGGCGCGCCCCCCGGATCCGGTCACCGCGGCGGCGGTGGTCCGCGAGCGCGCGCGGGGCGACTGGGAGCGGCTGCTGGCGCGCTTCCGCGCGGAAGCCGAGCGCGTCGGCACGATCTTCCACCGTGTGCCGACCGTGGAGGCCGCGGGCGAGGTCGTGCTCGGGCTGGCGCAGGCGCGGGGTGCCCGCCGCGTGGCGAGCTGGGCGCGCCGCCGGCTCGGCGTGGTGGCCGAGGTGGCGAGCGGGCTCGTCCGGGCCGGTCTCGAAGTGCTCGAGGCCTCCCCGGAGGAGCTGCCGGACGCCGCGCGCGACCGCTTGCGCGCCCTCGTGGCCGAGGCGGACCTCGGGTTGACGACGGCCGACCTCGCGATCGCGGAGACGGGGTCGCTCGTGCTCGCATCGGGGGTCGGCAAGGGGCGGAGCGTGTCGCTCCTGCCGCCGTGCCATGTCGCCGTGCTGGGGCGCGCCGAGCTCGTGCCCGGCCTCGCCGAGGCCGGAGTCGTGCTCGAGGCCTGGCACGCGGCGCCCCGGCTGGACGCCGGCGCCAACATCGTGTTCGTCACGGGACCGAGCCGGACGGCCGACATCGAGCTCACGCTGATCCGCGGCGTGCACGGGCCCAGGGAGGTGCACGCCGTGTTCGTGGACGCGCTGTGAGGCCGCCGGCGCGCTGAACGCGATGGCCGAGGAGGCGAAGAAGTTCTTCACGGTGGACGAGGCGGAGCGGCTGATCCCGCGCCTGGAGCCGATCATGCGACGCGTGGCCGACTGCCGCGCGCGGGCGGGCGAGCTACGCGACGCGCTCCAGGAGGCGCAGCGCCGGGTCATGCTGGCCGGCGGCGTCCGGCTCGACCAGGAGTTCTGGCGCGCGAGGCGGGCACAGCTCGGCGCAGTCATGGCGGAGCTCCACGAGAAGCTCGGCGAGATTGTCAGCCTGGGAGCGCTCCCCAAGGACCTCGGGATGGGGCTGGTCGACTTCCCGGCGCGCCTCGGCGAGCGCGAGGTGAACCTCTGCTGGCGGTCCGGAGAGGAGCGCATCCGGTTCTGGCACGGGCTCGACGAGGGCTACGCCAACCGGAAGCCGCTGCCGGGCCGGTGAGGGGCGAGCGATGCAGCTGATTCCGGCGAACACGGGCTCCTACCCGCGGATTGGCGACACGCCGGAGGCGCAACGACACCGGCGCGCGTACGCGCAGCGGGAGCGCGGCGAGATCTCGGCGAGCGAGTGGCAGACGGTCGAGGACGAGTCGACGCGCGAGATCGTGGCCGAGCAGCTCGCCGCCGGCGTCGAGCTGCCGACCGATGGGCTGGTGCGCTGGTACGACCCGATCTCGCACCTCGCCCGTCCGCTCGCGCACGTGACGATCGACGGCCTCCTGCGCTACTTCGACACGAACTTCTACTTCCGGCAGCCGGTCGTGAGCGGTCGGATCGCCCGGCGGGAGCCCACCCTCGCGCGCGAGTTCGAGGTGGCCCGCGACGCCGCCGCCCCGCGGCCGGTGAAGGCGGTCCTCACCGGGCCGTACAGCCTGGCCCGGGGCTCCATCCTCGAGGCGGGCTACCGGGACCGCGACGCGCTCGTCCAGGCCTACGCCGAGGTGCTGGCGGCCGAGATCGCGGACCTGGCACGGGCCGGCGCGACCCTGATCCAGGTGGACGAGCCCTTCCTGCTCCAGCACCCCGAGGACGCGGACCTGGTCGCCCAGACCTTCGCGACGCTCGCGGCGGCGCGGGGCACGGCGCGGCTCGCCTGCTACACCTACTTCGGCGACGCGCTGCCGCTGTACGACGACCTCCAGGCGCTCCCCGTGGACGTGCTGGGCTTTGACTTCACGTACAGCCCGAAGCTCGCGGATCGGATCGCCGAGACCGGCAGCGACAAGACGCTCGGCCTGGGCCTGATCGACGGCCGCAACACCAAGCTGGAGACCCGCGAGACGGTGTACCCGGTCCTGGACCGCGTCCTGCCGCGTCTGCGCGACAGTGCGTACCTCAACCCCTCCTGCGGTCTGGAGTTCCTGCCCCGGGACCGCGCCCGGGCGAAGCTCGAGTCGATGGCCCGGCTGGCTCGCGAATACGCCGGCGGGAGGAGCGTGAGATGAGCCGTCAGAAGCTCGAGAGCCTCGGCCTCACCCTGCCGATCCTGCCCACCTCCACGGTGGGGAGCTTTCCCAAGCCGCCGTACCTGACCGAGGCGCGGGCGAAGCTCGCCCGGAACGCCATCACCCGCGCCGAGCTCGACCGCCTGGAACGCCAGGCCACCGAGTTCTGGGTCCGGGCGCAGGAAGAGCTGGGCGTGGACGTGCTCGTGGACGGCGAGCAGTACCGGGGCGACATGGTCGCCTACTTCGCCGAGCTGATGGGTGGGTTCGCACCCGGCGGCCTCGTGCGCTCCTACGGCAACCGCTACTACCACAAGCCCGTGATCGTCGGCGAGGTGAAGTGGCCCGGGGCGATGACCGTCGCCTGGTGGCGCTTCACGCAGTCGCTGACGAGCCGGCCGGTGAAGGGCATGCTGACGGGGCCCTACACGATCATGGATTGGTCGTTCAACGACTACTACCCCGACCGCAAGAGCGCGTGCCTCGCGCTGGCCCGCGAGGTCCGGAAGGAGCTCGAGGCGCTGCTCGAAGCGGGGGCGAAGATCATCCAGATCGACGAGCCCGCCCTCTCCGTGCGGCCGGACGAGCTCCCGTTCGCCGTCGACGCCATGCACGTCGTGGTGGAGGGCCTGCCCGCCTACTACATCAGCCACGCGTGCTTCGGCGCCTTCGAGACCATCTACCCGGGGCTGCTCGACCTGCCCGTCGACAACCTCGACCTGGCCATCTCCCACAGTGCCCTGGACCTGCTCGCGATGTTCGCAAAGGATCCCTTCACCAAGGACCTCTCGCTCGGCGTGCTCGACGTCCACACCCACGCGGTCGAGTCGCCCGACGAGGTCAAGGCACGGATCATGCGCGGCGCCGGCGTGCTGCCGAAAGAGCGGATCTGGGTGGATCCGGACTGCGGCTTGAAGACCCGGACGGTGGACGAGGCCCGAGGAAAGCTGGCTTCCATGATGGCCGCGGTGCGGCAGGTGCGAGGCGCGCTGGCCTGAGGGCCGGGGGCCGCCCGTCTCGATGCCGGGCTACACGACGATCCTCTTCGACCTCTTCGACACGCTGGTCCGGCTCGATCGGGAGCGGCTCCCCCTCGTGCGGCTCGACGGTCGCGAGGTCCGGTCATCGGTCGGCCGGCTCTATCCCGTCCTGGCCGCGGCGCGGCCCGGGGTGACCCTCCAGGGGTTCTACGACGCGTTCCTCTGGAGCTATCGCGAGGCCGACCGGCGGCGCGCGCTGGACCACCGCGAGATCCCCGCGCCCGAGCGCCTCGCGTACTGCTACGCCCGACTGGGGATCGACCCCGCGGCCGTCCCGGCCGACCTCACCCACCGCCTGCTCGCCCTCCACATGGCGGCGCTGGCCGAAGTGGCCGAGCCGCTGCCGGGCCGTCCGGAGCTCCTCGACTGGCTCGGCGGCCGCTACCGGCTCGCCGTCGTCTCGAACTTCGACTACACGCCTACCGTCCACCGCATCCTCGAGCACGGCGGCATCCGGGACCGGTTCGACGCCGTTGTCGTCTCGGACGCGGTCGGCTGGCGGAAGCCGAGCGCGGCGATCTTCGAAGCCGCCCTCGCGGGGCTCGGCGTCGAGATCCGGGATTGCCTCTTCGTCGGGGACCTGCCCGACGTGGACGTGGCCGGGGCGAAGGGAATCGGGATGGACGTCGCCTGGCTGAACCCCGCCGGCGCCGAGTTCCCGGCGGGCCTGCCGCCGCCCGACTTCACGCTCGGCCGGCTGGCCGACCTGCGCCCCATCCTCGAGCAGGCGCCCTAGAGGGGTTCCCGGGGGGGCTCGGCAGACCGCCCGACGCCTGACACGCCCCGGGCTCTGTGGAGGCCGTGGAGGCCGTGGCCCGGCCAAAAAGGGCTTGACCCACCGGGCCCCCTTCCGGTATAGTCCCTTTTCGATTGACGGGGCAGGCTGCTTGTCAGGAGATCGACGTCGATCCCGCCGCAAGGGCTGCAACTGACCGCCCTTGCGGTTTTTTGTTGGCCGCTGCGCCCCCAGCCCCACGGAAGGAGACCGAAGGAATGCGTGAGAGCGGAACGGTCAAGTGGTTCAACGAGGCGAAGGGGTACGGCTTCATCGAGCGCCCCGGCGGGGAGGACGTCTTCGTCCACTACTCCGCCATCCAGGGCTCGGGCTTTCGCACCCTGGCGGAGGGCCAGGCGGTGGAGTTCGACGTCGTGGAGGGTCCGAAGGGCAAGCAGGCGGCCAACGTGACCAAGAAATAGGCGCGTGCCGGACGATACACCGGCCGAGGCGGCCCCGGGGGACGACCCCGGGGCCGTTTCGTTCTCGACGGTCGCGCATCTCCGGGAGGCCCCGGGGCGTCTGATATAATCGAGGACACTGCGACCGGACCATGGGCGGAAACGCCGTTCACGACGTGATCATCCTGGGGTCGGGCCCCGCCGGCCTCACGGCAGCCATCTACACGGGCCGCGCGAACCTTTCCCCCCTGATGCTCGCGGGCAGCCAGCCGGGCGGTCAGCTGACGCTGACGACCGACGTGGAGAACTACCCCGGCTTCGAGGAGGGCGTCCTCGGGCCCGACCTGATGGACGTGATGCGGCGGCAGGCCAAGCGCTTCGGGGCGGAGATCCTGGACGAGGACGCGGTCGCCGTGGACCTCGTCCACCGCCCGTTCACCGTGAAGACGACCGACCGGACCTACCAGGCCCGGACCCTCGTGATCGCGACCGGTGCGTCGGCGAAGATGCTCGGGCTCGAGTCGGAGAAGAAGCTGCTCGGGCGCGGCGTCTCGACGTGCGCGACCTGCGACGGATTCTTCTTCAAGGGGCAGGAGCTCGCGGTCGTCGGCGGCGGCGACTCGGCGATGGAGGAGGCGACCTTCCTCACGAAGTTCGCGACCCGGGTGAGCGTCGTCCACCGGCGGGAGACCCTGCGCGCGTCGAAGATCATGCAGGATCGTGCCCGACGGAACGAGCGGATCGCCTGGATCTGGGACACCGCCGTGGAGGAGATCCTCGGCGCCGATCAGGGCAAGGTCACCGGCGTGCGGCTGCGCAACCTGAAAAGCGGCCAGGTCAGCGAGATGCCGGTGGGCGGCGTCTTCGTGGCGATCGGGCACACGCCGAACACGCAGCTCTTCGCGGGCCAGCTCGAGCTGGATCCCGGCGGCTACGTCGTGACGCAGCCCGGCTCGACGCGCACGAGCGTCCCCGGCGTGTTCGCCGCCGGCGACGTGGCCGACCACGTCTACCGTCAGGCCGTCACGGCCGCGGGCACCGGATGCATGGCGGCCATCGACGCCGAGCGCTTCCTGGAGGCCGAGACGCACTGAGGCCCGGGAGGCGCCCGTCGCGGCGCCTCTCCCGCGTCGGGCCGTCCCCGCGCCGGGCCGGGCGCGCGCGAGGGCAGGCTCCCTCCCGAGTTCTTCGTCCTGACCAGTCCATTCGCGCGGGTTCCCCGCTGCGGGTGGCGGCCCGACGCGCCGTCCCCCGGCCGCCGGCCCCCCTACGTGCCGACGCGCAGCGGGGCGGCGAGCTCGCGCAGGTAGGCGATGGTCGAGAGATAGGAGAGCTTTCCCGTTCGCGGGTTCTCCGACGGGACGTTCTCGATCTCGACCCGCAGTCGCCCGAAGGCGCCTTCCGCGGTGACGGTGTGGCGATTGCGGGCGAGTCCCGGCACTGCGTAGACGCGGATCCGCGTCGCGTCGGGACCGATCCCCGCGAGCGACACGGCGGCGACGACGTTCACGTTGGCGGGGAAGGCCCGGCACGCTTCCCGCGCCGTCCCGTCGAAGACGAGCGTCTCGTCCCGGAGCCGCTCGAGGTCGCGGCCCGCGACACCGGGCGCGCCCGCGAGCCCGCGGGGCGGCTTGCGCGTCTCCACGAGCACGCGCTCGAGGTGCCCGCCGATCGCCGCGCCCTTCAGCCCGTCGAGGCCGGCGATCGCCGCCGAGGGGGCGTGGATCCGGCAGCCCTGCGCCGCCGCCAGCGCGGGCCACTCCGGATGGTCGAGGAGGCCGCCGACCGACAGCACCAGGAGGTCACGACCTGCCTCCAGCACGGCCGGGGCGATCGCGGCCAGGGCCGCCTGGGTCGCGGCCTCGACGACGACGTCGGATCGCGCGATCAGCTCGTCGAGCGCGAGGTAGGACGGCGCGCCCGGGAGCTTCTCGAGGAAGCCGCGACCGCGCGCGGCGTCGCGGCTCGTGGCGCCGCTGAGCGTGCACCCGGGAATCCCGTCCGCGAGCGCCTGGGCGACGGCGCGCCCGATGGCCCCCAGGCCGACGAGGCCCACCCGTCGCGACCGCGCCGCCGCGCCGCCCGCCACCGTATCGGTTCGCGTCACCGCCAGCCTCCTCGCGCGGGACGTGGTTGCGGCGCCGGCATCGCGGTTGCAACCCTTCCCGAATGCGGCGGGCCGGATGGCGGGAGCGGAAGCGGTGGAACAGGCCCGCAAGCTCTGGGTCGTGGGGGCCGAAGATGACGACCTGTCCGCGGTGTCACAGGGACGACCGCCCGCAGGAGATTGCCGTCGTCATGACGCGCTGGACCCCCACGGGGACGGAGACGACCCTCCGCTGTCCCGTGTGCGGCTGGCAGGAGACGGTTCGGTCCGCCCAGCCGGAACACGCCGCGTGAGCCGCGCCGCCGCCGGCCGCCACGCGCGCCCCTGAGCGCGCTCGCGTATCACGGCTCACCTCGCTCGTGCCCACGGACCACGGCATCCTAGCAACCGGTCTTCGGGAAATCAACACGGCGTGCTATCCTAGGCGCCGATGACGGGGGGCGGCGTGTCAGCGGCGCGGGCGGTACGGCTGCGCGGACCGCTGGAAGGGCTCTACCGAGACTTCGATTACCGCGGCCGCCTGGCCCGCGACGCGATCCAGTATCCGCGCCGCTACGCCGATCCACTCGATCGCGAGATCGCCGCCCTCCTCACGGCGAGCCTTGCCTACGGCCGTGTCGACCTCTTCGGGCCGTGGGTCGAGCGCCTCCTCGGCTGGCTGGGACCGTCCCCGCGCGCCTTCGCCCTCGGCTTCGACCCCTCCCGGGACGCCGCCCGCTTCGCGCCGTTCCACTACCGCTTCAACCGCGGCGTCGACCTGGCCGCCGCGCTGCTGGCGATCCACCGGCTCCTCGCCCGACACGGCTCGCTGCGCCAGGCGTTCCTCGCCGGCTACTCCGAGACCGATCCCGACGTCCGCCCCGCGCTCGACCGGTTCGCGGGCTCGATCCTCGAGCAGGACTTCCGACCGGTCGGGATGCGGCGGCTCACCCCCGGCTTCCGCCACCTCTTCCCCCGGCCGGCCCACGGCGGCGCGTGCAAGCGATGGAACCTCTTCCTCCGCTGGATGGTGCGGCGCGACCACCTGGACTTCGGCGATTGGCCGGAGATCCCGCCGGCCAAGCTCCTGATCCCGCTCGACACGCACGTCGCGAACATGGCGCACGCGCTCCGGCTGACGCGGCTCCGGAGCCGGACCTGGCGGATGGCGGAGGACGTGACGCGGAGCCTCCGCGCCGTGGACCGGGCCGATCCCGTCAAGTACGACTTCGCGCTCTGCCACACGCGCATGCGCGGGGACTGCCTGGGGCGCCGCGCTCCGGTGTGCGACGGGTGCGGCCTCCGAGCGGTGTGCCGGCACTGGCGGTGACCGGGGGCGGCGGGAGGCGAGTGCCATGACCGTGGGGGAGGGGATGGGACTCCTGCTGGCCGGGACGATGATCGCGGTCGGCGGGCTCGTGACGTGGGCGCTCCTGCGGCTCGCGGGGCGCGTCCGCGGCCTGGAGGCCGGCCAGGCCACGCCGGACGCGGCCGCCGCGCTGCTCCACCGGGAGATCGAGGCCGCCCGGGTCGAGGCGCGTCGCGGCCAGGAGTCGGCGCTCGCGGCGGTGCGCCACGAGGTCACCCAGTTCGGCGGCCAGGTCGGCCAGCAACTCGGCCAGGTGCAGGCGGCCGTGACGACCCACCTCCAGCAGGTGACGGCCGAGGTGAACCGCCAGCTGCAGGAAGGGATGGCGCTCATCCAGACGGCGCAGGCCGCGATGGGGCAGCGCCTCGATCAGGCGGCCCAGGCCGTGAGCCAGGTGCACGGCCAGCTCGGCACCCTCACCGAGGCGACGCGACGGATGGAACAGGTGGGCCGGGACATCGCGGGGCTCGAGCAGATCCTGCGCGCCCCCAAGATCCGCGGAGGGCTCGGGGAGATCCTCCTCGAGCGGCTGCTGGGCGAGATCCTGCCGACCGGGAGCTACCGGCTCCAGCACGCGTTCCAGAGCGGGGACAAGGTCGACGCGGCCATCCTCCTGGCCGACCGCCTCGTGCCGGTGGACTCCAAGTTCCCGCTCGAGAACTTCCGGCGGCTGGTCGAGGAACCGCAGGAGGACCGGCGTCGCCAGGCGCGCCGCGCGTTCTTCCGGGACGTGCGGAACCGGGTGGACGACGTGGCGAAGAAGTACATCCTGCCGGACGAGGGCACGTTCGATTTCGCGCTCATGTACATCCCGGCCGAGAACGTCTACTACGAGGTGATCGTCAAGGACGAGGAGGAGGGCGGGGACTCGCTCCTCTCCTACGCGCTCTCGCGCCGCGTGATCCCCGTGTCGCCGAACTGCTTCTACGCCTACCTCCAGGTGATCCTGCTCGGCCTGAAAGGCCTGCGGATCGAGCAGAACGCACGGGAGATCCTGACCGCGCTCGGCCGGCTCACCGGCGACCTCACCCGCTTCCGCGACCACTTCGACACCCTCGGCAAGCACGTCACCAACGCCAAGAACAAGTACGACGAGGCGACCACGGCGCTCGCCCGCTTCGAGGCGAAGCTCGAGAGCGTCGAGGGCCGCGGCGACCAGCCCGCGCTGCCCGGCGTCTAGCGTCGAGGGGGCGAGGCGGTGAGCGAGGCACCGGTGCGCGGCAACCCGGCAGCCACCGCCGAGTGGTCCATCGACGAGCACGGGGCGCTCACGGAGACGCGCTTCCTGGACCTCCCCCTGGTCTCGCGCGGCAAGGTCCGGGACATGTACGACCTCGGCGAGCACCTCCTCATCGTCACCACCGACCGCATCAGCGCATTCGACTGGGTCCTGCCGAACGGGATTCCCGAGAAGGGGAAGGTCCTCAACCAGCTCTCGGCCTTCTGGTTCGGCGTCCTCCAGGACGTCGTGCCGCACCACCTCGTGGCCACGGACGTCGGCGCCGACCGCCGCGTGCCCGCGCGCTATGGGTCCCTGCTCGCCGGCCGGTCGATGATCGTCCGGAAGGCCGAGGTCTTCCCCGTCGAGTGCGTGGCGCGCGGCTACCTCATCGGCTCGGGGTGGCGGGACTACCAGAAGACCGGAACGGTCTGCGGGCTCCGCCTGGCGCCGGGCCTCACGCTCGCCGCGCGGCTGCCGGAGGTCATCTTCACGCCCGCCACCAAGGCCCAGTCCGGCCACGACGAGAACATCGACTTCGAGCGCATGCGCGCGCTCCTCGGGGCCCCCGTGGCCGACGAGCTGCGGCGGCTCACGATCGAGCTCTACGGGCGGGGCACGGCGCTCGCCGGCCGCTGCGGGATCATCATCGCCGACACGAAGTTCGAGTTCGGTCGCCACGCCGGGCGCATCCATCTGGTGGACGAAGCGCTGACCCCCGACTCCTCGCGGTTCTGGCCCGCGGACGCGTACGCCCCCGGGCAGTCGCCGCCGTCCTTCGACAAGCAGTTCGTCCGCGACTGGCTGGAGACGACGTCGTGGGACAAGAACTCGCCGCCGCCGCGACTGCCGCCCGGCATCGTCGCGCAGACGCGCGAGAAGTATATCGAGGCGCTCGTACGGTTGACGGGGCACGGTCTTGCGTGATCTCGCCCCAAGCGATTGTGCTATCATCCATCGGTGATGGGATCGCTGCCGCCCTGTCAGGTCTACGGCATCAACATCCTCGTCAAGCTGCTCTCGGAAGCGCCACCCGGCGTGCGGCTCTACTGTCCCAAGGGCTCGCCGATCCGGTACGGCGTCGTGGTCGGACGCGGCGACGGCTTCGACGAGGGCGCCAACACGTTCCGCGAGATGCCGCCCATGGAGGCCGTCGTCGCCTTCGAGGAGACGGCCGAGGAAGTCGAGGGACACTACTTCTACGTGAGCGGCGAAGAGTTCCGGGTCCTGCGGCTGGATTCGGTGATCCTCGCCTTCCCCCGCGAGTAGGCGGCCGTGCCGACAACCGTCGCATCCGGGTGTCCTCGGTCCTCGCCGAGCCTCAACGTACAACTGCGTACGCCTCGGCTCGGCTCGTCCCTGCGTCCTAGGGCTGCTCGGTTCTCGGCACGCCCCTAGGAGAGGGGGCTCGCGCGCTGGCTGAGGAGTCTCCGCCACGGCTGCGGCCCGTCGAGGCGTTCCCCGCGACGATCGACGGCCGCGAGGTAATCTGCCTCCGGGACCCCTCGGCGGTCGCCGAGGCGGTGCTCAGCGTGCCGCGGCCGGTCGTCGAGATCCTGGCCCTCCTCGACGGCACCCGCTCGATCGCCGACGTCCAGGCCGAAATCATGCGCCGTCACGGGGCGCTCGTGGCCCGCGACCAGATCGCCGCGCTCGTCGAGACGCTCGACCGGCACCTGTTCCTCGAAGGCGCGCGGCTCGAGGCCGAGCGCGAGCGGCTGGCCGGGCTGTTCCGGTCGAGCCCCGTGCGGCCGGCGGCCCACGCCGGAAAGGCGTACGCGGGCGACGCGGAGGCGCTGGCGGCCGAGCTGGCGGGGTTCTTCGTCCACCCCGATGGGCCCGGCGCGATCGGCCCGCCGGGGGTCCCGCGCCTCCGCGGGCTCGTCGCGCCGCACATCGACTTCCGGCGCGGGGGACCGGCGTACGCCTGGGCTTACAAGGCCGTCGCCGAGGCCTGCCAGGCCGACTGCTTCATCGTGCTCGGCACCGCGCACGCCGGCCTCGACGGTCACCCCTTCGCGGCGACGCGGAAGCCCTACGACACCCCCTTCGGCCCGCTCGCCGTCGACGACGAGGTGCTGGAGGCCGTCATCCGGCGGGCGCCGGGCGACCTCTTCGCCGCCGAGCTGGCGCACCGGTCGGAGCACTCGATCGAGTTCCAGGCCGTCTGCCTCCGGTACCTCGCCCGGGCCCGCGGCGAGGCGCGCATCGTGCCGATCCTCGCGAGCTTCGCTCACGAGGCGATCGCGACGGGAGGCGACCCCGCGACGGAGCCCGCGATCGCCGGCGTGCTCGACGCCGTGCGCGCGGCGATCGCGACGGTCCCGCGGCGCTACTGCGTCGTCGCGGGGGCCGACCTCGCCCACGTCGGACCGCGCTTCGGGGACCCGACGCCGCTGGCGCCGGCCGACTTCGCGCGCGTCGAGGCGGAGGACCGGGCGCTCCTGTCGCTCGTGGCGAGCGTGGATCCGGGTGGCTTCCTCACCACCGTCGCCCGCGACGGGGACCGGCGGCGGATCTGCGGGCTGTCGCCGATCTACGCGCTGCTGGCCGTCCTCCCCGGCGGGCGAGGCCGGCTCCTCCACTACGGCCAGTGGCCCGACCCCCACGGCACCGTGACCTTCGCCAGCGTCGCGTTCGAGGAGGCGGGGCCGTGACGGGCGGGCGACCGGGCCGGAGGGCCGGGTGACGGCCGGCGGCCCGTCGAGCGCGTGGGCCCTGCCACCCGGCACGTTCCGGATCGACCGGGAGGGCGTCTGGCGTCACGAGGGTCAGGAGGTCACGCACCCCGGCGTGGTCCGGAATCTCTACGCGAACCTCCGGGTCGACGCCGACGGGCACTACCTCCAGGTCGGCCCGGCCCGGGTCCCGGTGGACGTGGAGGACGCGCCCTTCGTCGTCACCCGTGTGGAACCGACGGCCGATCGCGACGATACGCCGCGGCCCCTACGACTTTACCTGAGCGACGGCAGCGACGAGGCGCTCGATCCGACCGGGGTGGTCATCGGGGTCCGTCAGACGCCCTACTGCCGGGTGAAGGACGGTCGCTTCAAGGCGCGGTTCTCCCTGCCGGCCTGGCTCCAGCTCGCCGCCTTCGTCGAGGAGGAGCCGGAGACGGGCGCGGTCGCGCTCGTCCTGGGCGACCGCCGGATTCGCCTCCCGCGAGGGTGAGCGTGGCGCGACCCGCCGGCCTCGGCATCGTCGCGGCCCTCGGCCTCGTGGCGGCGGTCGGGCTCGGGCCCGCCACGCCCCGCGCGGCGCCACCCGAGCCCGAGCCCGCGCCCGAGGTCGGGCGCGAGGCGCCGGACTTCACCCTCCCCGACCTGGACGGCGGGCCCGTCCGCCTCGCCGGGTTCCGGGGCCGGCAGGCGGTCCTCGTCAACTTCTGGGCGACCTGGTGCGTGCCGTGCCGGGAGGAGATGCCGATGCTCGACCGGCTCTGGCGCCAGCGCCGCGACACGCTCGTCGTCCTCGGGGTGAGCCTCGACACGGCCAGCCCCGCGCGCGTCCGCGCATTCGTCCGGGAGGTGGGCGCCGGCTTCCCGATCCTGCGCGATCCGGACCAGACCGTGGCGAGGCGCTACCGGCTGCGCGGCGTCCCGTCCTCCTTCCTCGTCGATCGGGGCGGCGTGATCCGGTACCGGGAGGTGGGATACCGGGACTGGACCGATGCCGAGTCGCGCCGGATGGTCGAGGAGACCCTCCGGGCGAGGTGAGGCGTGGGGGGGCCTGTTCCCGCCGGCGGGTCCGGGGTATCCTCGGGCGGGCTCGCCGCTGCATCGATCCCGAGGTGAACCGCGCCGGGGTGAGCCAGGACGACTGCCGAGCCGCCCGGTGCTCGGGCGGGCGACGAGGGCGGGCACGCGATGATCTCGTTCAACCTGACGCGGACGACGGCGCGCGCCGAGGAGCTCCTGGCGCGGGCGCGGGGGACCGGCGCCTGAGGCGCCGCCCCGGGGAGGGACGGATGCGGAGGCACGGCAGACGGGCGTTCGTGGGAGCGGCGGCCCTCCTGGTCGCCGCGGGCGCCGCGCTGGCGACCGGCTGGCCGGGGACCGCCCGGGCGCAGGGCGCGATCCAGATCCGGCTCGGCCTGGCGGCCAACCCGGGCTCGCTGCTCTTCATCACGGCCGAGGACTACGCCCGGCGGGTGAACGACGGGCTCAAGGGCCGGGTGGAGGTCAAGGTCTTCCCGTCGAGCCAGCTGGGGACCGACGAGCAGATGATCAAGGGCGTCCGGGCGGGGACGCTCGAGATGTTCGTGCCTTCCACGATCATGAGCACCGTCGAGCCGAAGTACGGCGTGTTCGAGATGCCGTATCTGGTGAAGGACTGGAGCCACATCCGGCGGCTGGCCGCCAGCGCGGAGATCAAGCGCGCCCTCTTCGAGCCGCTGCCGGCGAAGGGGGTCCGGGCCCTGGCGCTCTGGGAGAACGGGTTCCGCCACATCACGAACAACATCCGGCCCATCGTGAAGCCCGACGACCTCAAGGGGGTCAAGCTCCGCGTGCCCTCCGGCGTCTGGCGGGTCAAGATGTTCAAGCTCTACGGCGCCAACCCCACCCCGCTGGCCTACGCCGAGGTCTACTCCGCGCTCCAGTCCGGCGTGATGGATGGCCAGGAGAACCCGTTCGTGCAGATCTGGTCGGGCCGCTTCCACGAGGTGCAGAAGTACCTGTCGCTCACCGGGCACGTCTACTCGCCCGCCTACCCCGTGGTGGCGGAGAAGTGGTGGCAGTCGCTGCCGGCGGACGTGCGGGCGGCCCTGGAGCGCGCGGCCGTCGAGACGCAGGAGGTCGCGTGGCGGGAAGGGGAGCGGCTGGACAAGGAGTTGCTCGGCAAGCTCGCGGCGACGCTCAAGGTGAACGAAGCCGACAAGGCCGCCTTCATCCACGCCTCCAAGCCGGTCTACGAGGAGTTCGCCAGGGAGGTGCCCGGCGGAGGGGAGCTGATCAGGCTCTTCCAGTCCCTCATGTGAGCGGCGGCCGGCCCGACACGCGTCGCCCCGGGTCGTCCGGCACTCGCGCATGACGCGCGCGCTTCGCCTCGTCGTCCTGCTGTTCGAGTGGTGGAGCGTCCTGCTCCTCGTCCTCATGGTCCTGATCGTCGTCGTGGGCGTCTTCTACCGCTACGTCCTCGACGCGTCGCTCGCCTGGTACGACGAGTTCGCCTCCTACCTGCTGGTCTGGCTGACCTTCTACGGCGCCGTGGTCGTCGCCTACCGCCGGCGCCACATCAGCTTCGACGTCCTCGTGGAGTGGTTCGGGCCGGCCGGCCGCCGCGCGCTGGGCATCGTGGCGGAGTGCCTGGTTCTCGCCTTCCAGGTTGTGCTCGCCTACTACGGCTGGGTCGCGCTGGACGCCATGGCGTTCGACATCGCCGTGTCCATCCCCTGGGTCCGCATGAGCTGGATCTACAGCGTCCTGCCCATCTCCGGCGCCCTGATGCTCCTGATCAGCGCGGTCCGCCTGGCGGACCTCGTCCGCGGGACGGAGGAGGTCCGGCCCGCCGCGCCCGTCCCGCGCGCGGCCGAGTGATGGAAGCCCTCATCATCGGGCTCCTCGTCCTGCTCGTCCTGCTCAACGTGCCGATCGCGTGGGCCCTCTGCCTCACGACCATCACCTTCGTCCTGGCGAAGGGCACGGCGCCCCTCACCACGGTGCCCCTGACCCTCTTCGCCGGCTCCTCCAGCTTCCCCCTGCTGGCGATCCCGCTCTTCATCCTGGCCGGCGGGCTCATGGAGACGGGCGGCATCTCGCTGCGGCTGGTGAATTTCGCGCAGAGCCTGGTCGGCTTCATCCGGGGTGGACTGGCCATGGTGACGGTCGTGGCGACCATGATCCAGAGCGAGATCTCGGGATCGTCGGTCGCGGACGCCGCGGCGATCGGCCGCGTGATGATCCCGGCGATGGCGCGGCGCGGCTACCCGCGCGCGCTCTCCGCCGCGATCGTCTCCAACGCCGCCTCCGCCGCGATCCTCATCCCGCCCTCGGTCCCCATGATCATCTACGCCTGGATGGCGGAGGCCTCCGTCGCCAGGCTCTTCATCGCCGGGTTCGTTCCCGGCTTCGTCGCGTGCGTCGCGATGATGGGGCTCTGTTACTACTACGCGCGGGTCCTGGACCTGCCCGTGGAGCAGGCCTTCAGCCTCCGGGAGGTCGGACGGACCGCGGTCGCCGCGGCCTGGGCCATGGTGGTTCCGGCCGTCATCTGGGGCGGCATCTTCGGCGGCGTGGCGACGGCCACGGAGGTGGCCGCCCTGGCGGCCGTGGCCGCGCTCGTGGTCGGCGTCTTCGTGTACCGCGAGATCCCGCTGGGAGGTCTCCGGCCGATCCTCGTGGACTCCATGATGCAGACCGCGATGGTCATGGTCATCGTCGCGGCGTCGGCCGTCCTCGGCTGGTACCTGACCAACGAGCAGCTCCCGCAGAAGTTCGCCCGGCTGATCCTCGAGACCACGCAGAACCGCTACCTGATCCTCTTCTTCCTCAACATCTTCTTCTTCGTCATCGGGATGTTCCTCCACTCCGCCGCCGCGATCCTGCTCGTCGTGCCGGTGGTGATGCCGCTCGTGCGGCAGGTGGGCATCGACCCCATCCACTTCGGGGTGATCGTGACCATCAACCTCGGCGTCGGCCAGCAGACCCCTCCCGTCGCCAGCGTGCTCTTCACGACCTCGGCGATCGCCGGGCTGTCGTTCTGGGAAGTGTTCCGGCGCGGTTGGCCGTTCACGCTCGTGCTCGCGCTCGTCACGCTGCTCATCACCTACGTCCCGGTGCTCTCGCTCGGCCTCGTCCGCCTCGTCTATCCCTGATCCGGCGCGGACGCGAGCTCGGGAAAGCGCGCCGCCGCGGTGCGGCGCCAGGCGGCGAGGAGGGCGAGGACGGTGGCGAGCCCCAGGCCACCGCCGGTCAGGCAGGCGAACGGGACACCGACAGCCTCGCTCAGGGCGCCGAAGAAGAGCGACCCGATGGGCGTGACGCCGGCGAAGACCAGGGCGTAGAGGCTCATCACCCGGCCGCGGAGCGCGTCCGGCGCGGTGACCTGCAGGATGGTGTTCGAGGTCCCCAGGAAGACGATCTGGGCGAAGCCGACGATCACGAGCACCGGGACGGCGACGGCGAACTGCCGGACGGCGGCGAGGGCCGCCGTGGCCACGGCCATCGCGGCCGCCGGCACGAAGAGCGCCATGAGCGGCGGCCGGCCGCGTCCCAGCGCGGCCAGGGCGAGGGCCCCGGCCAGCGCGCCCCCGCCGAGCGCGGACATGAGGAAGCCGAAGCCGTCCGCGTCCTGGTGGAGGACGTCCCGGGCCAGCAGGGGCACGAGCACGCCGTAGTTGAGGACGAAGACGCTCACCGCGAGGACCAGGCCCAGGACCAGCGCGACGCGCGGCGTGGTGACCGCGTAGCGGAGCCCGACCCGGATCTCCTCGCCCATCGTGGCGTGGCGGGGCCGGGGGGCACCTCCGGCCGGGATGGCGGCCAGCGCCAGGATCACGGCCACGAAGCTCAACCCGTTGAGCAGGAACGCCGCCGCCACGCCGTAGCGTGCCACCAGGAGCCCGGCCGCCGCCGGCCCCACGATCCGCGCCGCGTTGAACACGGCCGAGTTCAGCGCGATCGCGTTGACGAGGTCGTCCTTGCCCACCAGCTCCACGACGTAGGACTGGCGGGCCGGCATGTCGAGCGTCGTGACCACGCCGAAGACGAGCGCCAGGAGGGCGACGTGCCAGTACGCGACCCGGCCGCTCCAGACGAGCGCGGCCAGCGCGAGAGCCTGCAGGAGCAGCGCGGTCTGCGTCGCCAGGAGCACGCGGCGCTTGGGCAGCCGGTCGGCCACCGCGCCCGCGGGGAGGGAGAGGAGGAGGATGGGCGTGAACTGGAGCGCGCTCACGAGGCCGAGCCGGAACGGCGAGCCGGTGAGCTCCAGGACCAGCCAGGACTGGCCCATCGACTGCATCCACGTCCCGACGAGGGAGACGAGCTGTCCCGTCCAGAACAGCCGGAAGTCCCGGTGGCCGAGCGCGCGGAGCGCGGCGGGGAGCGGCATCCACGTCCTCCGGTCGGCCCCCGGGCCCGACGGCGGCCGCGTGCCCCGCCGAGACGCCGCCGCCGCCGGGGCGACCGGCGGCGGCTCGGGACGGCGGGCGCCGGCGCGCGCCGGCGCTCAGCCGCGCAGGTGCAGCACCACGAGCTTGAGCTCGGTCATCTCCTCCACCGCGTAACGCGGCCCCTCCTTGCCGAAGCCGGACTCCTTGAGGCCGCCGTAGGGCATGAGGTCCGCCCGCCACTGCGGCCCCCAGTTGACGTGGAGGTTCCCGGCCTGGACCTCGCGGGCGAACTTCATCGCGTGCTCCAGGCTCTCCGTGAAGATGGCGGCGGAGAGCCCGTAGTTCGTGTCATTGGCGAGCGCGATCGCCTGGTCGATGTCGTCGAAGGGCGTGACCGCCACGGCCGGACCGAACAGCTCGTCGGCCGAGATCCGCATCTCCGGCTTCACGTCGGCCACGATCGTCGGGGCGTGGAGCGCGCCCTGGCGCTCGCCGCCGGTGACGAGCCGGGCGCCGCTCGAGATCGCCTCACGGATCCACTCCTCCACGCGGGCCGCGTCCTTCTCGCGGATCATGGGCCCCATCTTGACCCGCTCGTCGAGCTGATTGCCGGTGGTGAGCGCCTCGACCTTGGGCTTGAGCGTGGAGAGGAAATCCCCGTAGATCTTGCCGGCGGCGAGGACCCGCTGGGTCGAGATGCAGACCTGCCCGGCGTTCGCGTACCCGGTCGCCGCGACCGCCTCCGCGACCTTGGTGAGGTCGGCGTCCGGCATGACGATGACCGGCGCGTTCGAGCCGAGCTCCATCGTGACCTTCTTGATCCCGGCCGTCTTGCAGATCCGCTCGCCGACGTCACGGCTCCCCGTGAAGGTGATCTTCCGCACGCGCGGGTCGGCGGCGAGCAGGTCGCCGATCTCCCCGCCGGGGCCCGTCAGGCACTGGATGCCCTCGGCCGGGAGGCCGGCCTCCAGGAGGATCTCGGTCAGCTTGAGGGCGGAGAGCGGCGTGTCGGTCGCGGGCTTGACGATGACGGCGTTGCCGCCCGCGATCGCGGGCCCGACCTTGTGGCAGACCAGGTTCAGCGGGAAGTTGAACGGGCTGATCGCGACCACGACGCCGCAGGGGACGCGGAGGGTGAAGGCGAGCCGGCCGGCGGCGCCCGGCGCGCCGTCCACCGGCACCGTCTCGCCGTGGATCCGCTTGGCCTCCTCCGCCGAGCCCAGGATCGTCTCCACGGCCCGGTTCGCCTCGAGCCGCCCCTCGGCGAGGATCTTGCCCTCCTCCATGCTGATGGTCCGTCCGAGGTCCTCCTGCCGCGCCGCGATCAGGTCGGCGGCCCTCCGGAGGATCTGGAAGCGGTCGTATCCGGAGAGCTTCGCCATGGTCCGGGCGCCGCGCACGGCGCTCTCCAGCGCGCGCTCGACGTCCCCGCGGTCGGCGCGGGGCACGGTGTCGATCACGCTGCGGTCGTAGGGATTCTCGACGGGGATCTTCTCGGCCTTGTCGATCCACTGGCCGGCGACGTACATGCGCATGTCCGGACTCCTCCTTGCGGCGGTCGCGCGATGGGGGACGGGACCCGGGGAATCGGCCCTCGTCCGATTATCGCCCCGCGCCGGGCCGCCCACAAGGCCGGCCCGTCAGGCCCGCGACCCTCCTACGGCCGCCAGCGCGTCGAGCACGGCGGCGTGGATCCGGCCGTTCGAGGCGAGCACACCCGGCCCCTCGAGCCGCCAGGTGCCGCCGCGGACGTCGGTGAGGCGACCGCCTGCCTCCTGCACGATCAGCCCGCCGGCCGCCATGTCCCAGGGGCCGAGGCGGAGCTCCCAGTAGCCGTCGAAGCGGCCGGCGGCGACGTAGCAGAGGTCGAGGACCGCCGAGCCGATGCGCCGGACGCCGCGCGTGCGGAGGGACAGGGCGGAGTACTCGGGCAAGTTCGTCTGGGAGGCCGTCCGGATGTCGTTCGGGAACCCCGTGGCGAGGAGGCTCTCGTCCAGGGTCGGCGTCTCGGAGACGTGGATGGCCTGGCCGTTGAGCGTGGCGCCCCCGCCGCGCTCGGCCAGGAAGCACTCGTCGAGGTTCGGGTCGTAGGCGACGCCGAGCACGACCTCGCCGGCGCGCTCGAGGGCGACGGAGACCGCGAAGACGGGCACCCCGTGGGCGTAGTTGGTGGTCCCGTCGAGCGGGTCGATGAGCCACCGGTAGTCCGACCGCCCGGGCTGGGCGCCGCTCTCTTCCGCCAGGATCGCGTGATCGGGGAACGCCTGGCGGAGCCGGCCGACGATGAGGCTCTCCGCGCGCTGGTCCATCTCCGTGACGAGGTTCGTCGGGCTGCCCTTGTAGCGGATCCGTCGCGTCCCGCCGAGCGCGTCGCGGAGGAGCGTGCCGGCGCCGCGCGCGGCCTCCACGGCGACGGAAAGGTACGGGCCCACGCGGCCGAGCCTAGCACACGCCTCCTCGCAGCGTCGATTCCGCCACCGCGATGGCGCCGGCCGGCCCGGGGCGTCCCGGCGAGGGCCCGACGCCTTGACCCTCGGCAGTGGCGGGTGTTATAACCCGACGGTGGCGAGGCGCGAGAGCAAGCCCGTGCGCAGCGCGTCCACGGACACGCCGCCGACCCGATCGGTGAAGGCCGCGGTCCCCGAGGACCGGCCCATCCTCGTCGTGACGGGGTGCGTCGGGCGCAGCTCGCCGGCTGCCGGCGGCTGGGGGTACGTCATCTGTTACCCCACCGGCCAGGAGGTCGAGGCCGGCGGGATGGCGGCGGAGACGACGGCCGCCCGGATGGCCTTGACGGCCGTCGTCCGGGCGCTGGAGCGCCTCGGACCCGCCGAGCGCGGGCCGGTGCGGGTGGTCACGTCCAGCCAGCCCACCGTCGACACCGCCGCGGGCCGGCTGCCGCGCCGCGGGGACCTGGACCTCTGGACCCACCTCGACGGCCTCGCGCGCGACCGCCGGATCATCTGGGAATGGGAGCCGGACGAGACCATGTACTTCCAGGAGCGCGCGGCCGAGCTGGCCCAGCTCGCCGTGAAACGCGGCCGCGCGGACTGAGGCTCGCCGGATGCGCATCGCGGTGATGGGCACGGGCGGCATGGGCGGCTACTTCGGCGGGCGGCTCGCGCACGCGGGGGAGTCGGTCGCCTTCATCGCGCGGGGCGCGCACCTCGAGGCGATCCGCGCGCGGGGGCTGACGGTCGGGAGCGTCACCGGGGACTTCACGGTCGTCGCCCCCGCGACGGACGACCCCGCGCGAGTGCCGGGGCTGATCGGGCCGGTCGACCTCGTCCTCTTCTGCGTCAAGTCCTATGACACGGAGACGGCGGCCGACGCGCTCGGGCCGCTGCTCGGGCCGGCCACGGCGGTCCTGTCACTCCAGAACGGCGTGCTGAACGAGGACGTGCTCGCCCGGCGGCTCGGGGGCGAGCGGGTGCTCGGCGGCGTCGTCTACGGGTTCGCCGTCATCGAGGCTCCCGGCGTCATCCGCCACACGCAGGGCGGCCGGATCCTGTTCGGGGAGCTCGACGGGCGGCGGAGCGCCCGGGCCGGCGCGTTCGCGGAGTGCGCGCGGAAGGCGGGGATCCCGATCGAGGTGTCGCCGGACATCCGCAAGGCGCTCTGGGAGAAATACGTCGTGATCTGCGCGCTCGCCGGGATGACCGCGCTGAGCCGCCGCCCCATCGGCGACATCCGCGACTGCCCCGAGTCACGGGCGATGCTCCGGCAGATGGTCGAGGAGCTCGTCGGGCTCGCCAAGGCGGAAGGGGTGGGCCTGGCCGACGACGTGGTCGAGCGCGGCATGGCGGCGGTCGACGCGCTCAAGCCGGACTCGTACTCCTCGCTCTACCACGATCTGGTCCACGGACGCCGGCTCGAGCTGGAGGCGCTCCACGGGGACGCGGTCCGCCTCGGCGCCCGGCACGGGATCCCCACCCCCGCGCTCTCCTGCGTGTACGCCGCCCTGCGCCCGGCGGCTCGAGCCGCCGAGTCCGCCGGGTGAGCCCCGGGCCGATCCCCGTCGCACCCCGGCGTCCTCGGTCGTCGCCGGCCCTCAACGGACAGGGAGTACGCCTCGGGCCGGCTCCTCCCTGCGTCCTGGGGCTGCTCGGGTCTCGGCCCGGTCCCATGCCACCCGGGCCGGAACGTCCCTCGCGCAGGGCCGCCGGGTGATCCGCCTCGGGGCCCCGCGGCTCCGCGCGCCCGGGCCCGCCGCCGCGAGCCTGCGGCAGCTCGGGCCGTACGTCTCGCGCTACCGCGGCCGCTACCTCGGCGGCGTGGCGCTCCTCGCCGCGACCAACGCGTGCGCGCTGGCGATCCCCTGGGTCATCAAGCTGACGGTCGAGGCGCTCGGCGCGGCGGTCGGCGGCGGCGGGCCGGACAGCGCGGCGGCGAGCGCGCGCAGCGCGTTGACGTTCGGCGCGCTCGCCATCGTCGCCCTGGCGCTGGCGCAGGGAGTCGTGCGCTCGGCGTCGCGCTTCGCGCTCCTGGGGGCGAGCCAGCGGGTGGAGGCCGACATCCGCGACGACCTCTTCTCACGCCTCCTCGGCCTGCCGCCGGCGTTCTACCAGCGCCAGCGGACGGGCGACCTGATGTCGCGCGCGACGAACGACCTCCAGAGCGTCTCCCAGCTCGCGGGGTTCGGCTTCCTGTCGCTCGTGAACACGCTCTTCGTCTTCGTCGGCACGCTGGCGGCCATGCTGCGGATCGATCCCTGGCTCACGCTCGCCGCCCTCGGGCCGGCGCCCCTGCTGGTGGTGCTGGCCAAGCGGTTCAACAGCCGCGTCCACGCGGAGTCCCTGGCCGTGCAGGAGCAGCTCTCGCGCCTGGCGGCGAAGCTCCAGGAGAACCTGAGCGGGATGGCCGTGGTCCGCGCCTACACGATGGAGTCGCGGGAGATCGAGGCGTTCGGGCGGCTCAACGGCGAGCACCTCGCGCGCACGCTGCGCCAGGCGCGCACGCAGGGGGCCTTCTCGCCGCTCCTGGGATTCATCGGCGGAGTCGGAACGCTGATCGTGGTCTGGCTCGGCGGCCGGGCGGTCGTCGAGGGACGCATCACGCTGGGCGACCTGGTGGCCTTCTCCAGCTACCTCGCGTACCTCGCCTGGCCGATCCTCGCCCTGGGGTGGGTGCTCGGGCTGGTCCGCCGCGGACTGGCCGCGATGGAGCGGGTGGCCGAGCTGCTGGCGACGCCGTCCGGGACGGCCGACGGCCCGAGCGCGGGCGAGGCTCCGAGCGTGGCGGGCGACATCGAGCTCCGCCGGCTCACGTTCCGCTACGAGGCGGCGCGGGCCCCGGCGCTCCAGGACGTGTCGCTGCGACTCCCGGCAGGCGCGTGCGTGGCCCTCGTCGGTCCCACGGGGGCGGGGAAGACGACGCTCGGCGCGCTCCTCCCCCGACTGTGGGACCCGCCGGCCGGCACGGTGTTCCTCGACGGCCGGGAGATCCACACGATTCCGCTCGCCACCCTCCGGGCGGCGATCGGGTACGTGCCCCAGGAGACGTTCCTCTTCTCCGGTCCTCTCGCCGACAACGTCGCGCTCGGCGCGAACGGCAACGGTTCGGGCCGCGTCGAGTGGGCGGGCGCGCTCGCCGGCCTCGCGGAGGACGTGGCGCGCCTGCCGGCGGGCTGGCAGACCGTCGTGGGCGAGCGGGGGCTCACCCTCTCGGGCGGCCAGCGCCAGCGCGCGGCGCTCGCGCGCGCGCTCGTCCGTGAACCCCGGATCCTGATCCTCGACGACGCCTTCGCCGCGGTCGACGCCGAGAAGGAGGCGGCGATCCTGGAGGCCCTGCGCCGCGTCCGCCGGGGGCGCACGACGATCGTCATCACCCAGCGGCTCCATGCCGCCCGGCTCGCCGACCGGGTGGTCGTGCTGGACGAGGGCCGCGTGGTGGAGCAGGGCTCGCACGCCGAGCTGCTCGCCCGCCGCGGCCTCTACGCGCGGCTCTGGCAGCGCCAGCAGGTCGAGGCGGCGCTTCGGGCCGGGGCATGAGCGGGCACGCGCCCGGGGCCGGCGTGGACGACGAGCTCCTCGGCCGCGCGTACGACCGGCGGCTCGTCGCCCGCCTGTGGGCGTTCGCGCGCACCTACCGGCGGGCGCTGGCGGCATCGGCCGCGCTCTTCCCGGTGCTGGCCGCCGTCGAGCTCGTCCAGCCGTACCTCGTGAAGGTGGCGATCGACGACCACATCGTGCGGCACGACTGGTCCGGGCTCTGGCGCGTGGCCGCGCTCTTCGTCCTCGCCCTCCTGGCGCAGTACGTCCTCCGCTCCGCGCACGGCTACCTCATGGCGTGGACCGGTCAGCGGGTGGTCCACGACCTCCGGCAGGCCCTCTTCGCCCACGTCCAGCGGCTGCCGGCCCGGGTCTTCGACGCGAACCCGGTCGGCCGGCTGATGACGCGGGTCCTGAACGACGTGGAAGCGATCGGCGAGCTGTTCACCTCCGGCGTCGTCGCGATCCTGGGCGACGCGCTGACCCTCGCCGGCGTGGTCGCCGTGATGCTGGCCCTGGACTGGCGCCTGGCGCTCGTCGCCTTCGCCGCCATCCCCGTGCTCTTCGGCGTGGCCGCCTACTTCCGGACACGCGCCCGCGAGGCCTACCGCGAGGTCCGGAACCGCATCGCGCGCGTGAACGCCTACCTTCAGGAGAACATCCTCGGCATGACCGTGGTCCAGCTCTTCGGGCGGGAGGCCGCCCACGCGCGGGAGTTCGCGCGCCTGAACGAGGCGCACCGCCGCTCGGTCTTCCGCCGGAGCCGCTACGACGCCCTCCTCTACGCGGGGGTCGAGGTGGTCGGCTCGGTGGCCATCGCCAGCCTCGTCTGGTGGGGCGGGGGCGAGATCCTGGCGGGCGCCGTGACCTTCGGGGTGCTCGTGGCCTTCATGGAGTACACGCACCGGTTCTTCCTGCCGATCCGGGACGTCTCGGCCAAGTACACGGTCATGCAGTCCGCGATGGTGGCCGCCGAGCGGATCTTCGGCCTCCTGGACACGCCCGTCGAGATCGGGTCGCCGCCGGATGCCCATCGGCCGGCGCGGCCCGCCGCCGGGGGGCTCGCCATCGAGTTCCGGGACGTCTGGTTCCGCTACGGGCCGGCCGCGGTGTCGTCCGCGTCCCCGGTGGAGGGGGTCGGAGGGGCGGAGCGGTCGGGGCTCCCCCCCCAGGCCGAGGACGGCTGGGCCGTGCAGGGCCTGTCCGTCCGCGTGCGACCGGGCGAGCGGGTCGCCATCGTGGGTCCCACCGGCGCGGGCAAGAGCACGCTGGCGCGGCTGCTCACGCGCACCTACGACGTCCAGCGCGGTGCCGTCCTGGTCGACGGGGTCGACGTGCGCGCCTGGGACCTCACGGCCTTGCGCCGTCACGTCGGCGTGGTCCTCCAGGACGTCGTCGTCTTCTCCGGCACCGTGGAGGAGAACATCGCGCTCGGCGACCGCGAGGTCAAGCGCCCGGCGATCGAGGAGGCGGCGCGTCGCGCTCACATCGACGACTTCGTCCGGTCGCTGCCCGGCGGCTACGCCGAGGAGATCCGCGAGCGCGGCGCGAACCTCTCGCACGGCCAGCGTCAGCTCCTGGCCGTGGCGCGGGCGCTGGTATATAATCCTGCCGTTCTCGTCCTGGACGAGGCGACGTCGAGCGTGGATCCGGAGACCGAGCTCTTGCTCCAGGACGCGCTCGACCGTCTCCTCGCGGGGCGCACGAGCATGATCATCGCGCACCGCTTCTCCACCATTCAGCGGGCCGACCGGGTGCTGGTCCTGCACCAGGGCCGGCTCGCTGAGGACGGGCCACATGACCGACTCATCACGCAGGGCGGCCTTTACGCGACGCTCCACGACCTCTCCTTCGGTCGGGAGACGCTCGGCCCCGCCATTCCCCGCTGAAGGGGCGATGCCCCCACCCCGTGCCCGGCCGGCCACCCGCTTCGACGGCGCGGTGTTCGCGCTCGTCCGCCGCGTGCCCGCCGGGCGCGTCGTCACCTACGGCCAGGTCGCCGCGCTCGTGGGTGCGCCGCGGGCGGCGCGTGCGGTGGGAGGCGCGATGCGACGGTGCCCCCCGGGCGTCCCGTGGCACCGCGTCATCAACGGCCGGGGCGGCGTCAGCCGGCGGGCCAACGTCGCGGGCATGGTCAGCCAGGCGCTCCTGCTCGAGCGGGAAGGGGTGCGCTTCGGGCGCGGCCGCGTGGACCTCGCGCGCCATCGCTGGCGGAGCCCGGGGAGGGCAGCCGCTGGGCGTCCAGCGGAACGTTGGGCATCGATGTCCCCGAAGCGCAGCCTGACGTGAAGGAATCGGCGGCCGACCGGGTCCAGAGAGCCCTCCGCGCCCACGGTGTCACGAGCGAGGTGGTCGAGCTGGCGGAAGGCGCCCGGACGGCGCCCGAGGCCGCCGCGGCCTGCGGCGTGAGCGTGGCGCAGATCGTGAAGTCCCTCGTCTTCCTGGCCGACGGCGAGCCGGTCCTGGTGCTGGCCTCCGGCGCCAACCATGTGGACGAGCAACGGCTGGCGGCGCTGACCGGCCGGGCCATCCGCCGGGCCGACGCGGCGGCCGTGCGCGCGGCGACGGGCTTCTCGATCGGGGGCGTGCCGCCCGTGGCGCACACGCAGGCCCTGCGGACCTTCGTCGACCGGGACCTCCTGGCCCACGACGCCCTCATCGCGGCGGCCGGCACCCCGCACGCGGTCGTCCGGCTGACCCCGGGCGAGCTCTGCCGGATCACGGCCGGCGAGGTCGCGGACGTCAAGCGGGAGCCGAGCGTGGCGGACCGCGTCCCTCCGCGCCCGGGCGTGCCATGCGGGTGATGCCGCTCGCCGCCGACTCGCTCGGCGTCCGCTCGATGGCCACGTACGTCGAGGCGGGCGACCTGCGCCTCCTTCTCGACCCGGGCGCGACCCTCAGCCCGCGCCGCTACGGCATGGACCCGACCCCCGAGGAGGCGGAGGCCCTCAAGCGCGCTCTCGACCGCATCGAGGGCTACGCGCGGCGGGCCGCCCTCATCACGGTCAGCCACTACCACGGCGATCACTACGCCGCGGTGCCCGACCTCTACGCGGGCCGTCGCGTCTGGGCGAAGGACCCCCGCCGGATGACCGACGCCCATCAGGCCGCCCGCGGCCGCGCCTTCTGGCGGACGCTCGGCGGCAACGCGACGCTCGAGCCCGCGGAGGGGCGGGCCACCGAGATCGGCGGCGTCCGCGTGAAGGTCTCGCCGCCGCTCGCGCACGGGCGCGAGGGCACGGGGTTCGGCTTCGTCGTCGCGGTCACCGTGGACGACGGCAGTCGCTTCGTGCACGCCGCCGACGTCCAGGGCCCCGCGTCCGCCGTGGCGACCGCATATCTCCTGCGCGAGCGGCCCGACCTGCTGTACCTCTCGGGCCCGCCGACGTACCTGGAGGCGCAGCTCGGCCCCGCCGTGCTGCGGCAGGGGCTCGACAACCTCTTGCGCATCGTCAACGAGACGGGCTGCCGCGTGATCGTGGACCACCACGCGCTGCGCGATCGGCGCTACCGGGAGCGGCTGGGCCCCGCCTTCGAGACCGGCCGCGTGGTGACCGTCGCCGAGTACCTCGGTCGGCGGGACGAGTGCCTGGAGGCCCACCGGCCCGAGCTCTGGGCGCGCCATCGCCGGGCTCGCGGCAGCCCGGTTGTTTCCTCGTGATCATCGGAAAGGAGGAGCCGTCATGGCCGAGCTGAAGGTGGACGACGTCGCCCCCGATTTCAAGCTCCAGGGGATCGGCGGCAAGGAGTGGAGCCTGGCCGACCAGAGGGGGAAGAAGAACGTGGTCCTCCTCTTCTACGTCCTGGACTGGACCCCCGGCTGAACGAAGGAGATGCCGGCCTTCGAAGCCCGGCTCAAGGACTTCGAGGCCGCCGATACCCAGGTCGTGGGTATCTCGACCGACTCGATCTACAGCCACGACGCGTGGGCCAAGTCCCTCGGCGGGATCTCGTATCCCCTCCTCGGCGACATCCATCGCGACGTCGTCAAGAAGTACGGGATCCACTGGCCCGAGCTGAACGCCTGCTACCGGGCGACGTTCGTGATCGACAAGCAAGGCAAGCTCCGCTTCGTCGAGCGGTACGGCAAGGGCGAGCTGCCCGACCCCACGAAGATCCTGGCGGAGGTGAAGAAGCTCCGCTGAGCGGTGCGGGGCGCGGCGATGTGACCGACACGGCGCCTCGTCGCGCCCCACTCCGCGCGGCAGACTTGTTCCCGGTGAGCGGATCCCTCGCCTCCCGCCGCCCCGGCGACAACCTGGGCGCCCACATGTCCATCGCGGGCGGCCTCCCGAACGCGCTCGCCCGCGGGCGCGAGCTCGGCTGCGGGGTGGTGCAGCTCTTCCTCAAGAACCAGGTCCAGTGGGCGGGGCGCGCGCTCCACGCCGACGAGGTCGCGGAGTTTCGCCGGCTGTGCACGGCATGCGCGTTCGCGGCCGTCTTCGCCCACGCCACGTACCTGCCGAACCTCGCCTCGCCGGAGGCCGTCGAGTGGGCCCGCTCGGTCGCCGCGTTCCACGACGAGCTGGAGCGCGCCGAGGCCCTGGGGCTTCCTTTCGTGGTGATCCACCCGGGCTCGCACAAGGGCGCGGGGCGCGAGGCGGGGCTCACGCAGGTGGCCCGCGCGCTCGACGAGCTCTGCGCGCGCACCGCGGGCTACCAGGTGCGGATCGCGCTCGAGAACACCGCGGGCGCGGGGAATCTCATCGGCGCGCGGGCGGAGGAGCTGGGAACGCTCTTCCGCGCCGTGAACCGCCCCGAGCGGCTCGGCCTCTGCCTCGACACGTGCCACCTCTTCGCCGCCGGGTACGACATCCGGCGCCCCGCGGGCTTTGCCGCGGCGCTCGCCCGGTTCGACGCGGCGGTCGGCCTCGACCGCGTCATCGCCTTCCACGTGAACGACGCGAAGACCGGGCTCGGCTCGGGGCTCGACCGCCACGCGCACATCGGCCGCGGCACGATCGGGCTCGCGGCGTTCCGGTTCCTCCTCCGCCACCCGCGCCTGGGCGGGCTGCCGATGGCGCTGGAGACGCCGAAGGAAGACGTCTGGGACGCGCGGAACCTGGCGACGCTCCGTCGGCTGCAGCGCCCGTCGGCCGGCCGCGCGCGACGGTCGACGCGGGGCGCAAACGGGCCGGCAGGCTCGGCGCGCACGCCGCCCCGGCAGCGGGCGCCGCACCCCACCCGGGGCGGCTGACCCGCCTTCGGAGGCGGAAAGAGCAGCGAATGCCGACGGCACTGCCAGGACAGACAGCCCGCAGGCGAGCATGAGCACGAAACCGCGAGGCCGGCGCTGTGGCATAGCGTTGTTCTCCTCCGGCTGGTACCGCTATCGGGCCGGAATCGCCAGGTCTGTGTAGAGGGCCAGGGGGCCGGGCGTGCGGCCTGACGGCCGCGCGCGAATCCCAAACGAGAGCACTCTAGGGTCGCGCCGAGAGGCGCGCAATAGATCGGCGGGTAGTGGACCTAGAACCTTCGATGTACGCCGCGCCGGCTGGTCGGGGTCGCGGGCTCGGGTGCCGCCCTGTGGAAGGCATCGGCCCAGCGCCGGGTGGCGTCGAGATAGCGCCGTCCGTGCTCGCGGCTCGGCTCGATCTCCGTCCCCTCGTGCCACTCGTTCCACGAGGCGATGAGCACCCACGCGGGCGCGAGGCCGAGCGCGGCCCGCCACGTGGCGTCGTAGGTCGCGCCGCCCGCGCGCTCGACGACCGTGCCGGGCTCGCGGATCGTCCGGTCGTCGTAGCCGGGGGCGACCGCGGGCAGGAAGGGGAGGCCGGCCAGGCGCGCGCGCGCGGCCCGCTCACGATAGACCGTGGCGAGATCCCGCCCGCGCGCCAGGTCGGAGATGGGCGTGTAGACGTGGAGGGCGTCGAAGCGCTCGATCCAGCCTGGCGCCGGCGCATCCCCGATCAGGAAGACCGGACGTCGGCCGGCCGCCAGGCGCCGCCCCACGTACTCCCAGCCCGCCGGGCGCAGGCGATGCGCGGCATAGACGAAGACGACCGGACGGTCCCCGACGCGGAGGAACGCGGGGTCGCCGCCGTGCCGGTCGAGGAGGGCCTCCAGGTCGGCCGCCACCCCGGCGGCGCCCCGGCGCCAGAGCTCGCCCGCCTCGTAGTACGCGCTCACCCGGAAGGCCGCGCCGCGCGCCGCGGCGAGGAGGCGGGGGAGCGCGCGCGCCTCGTCGCTCTCGCGACCCCACCAGGAGGCGATGAACCCGTCGATCCCTGCCTCGCGCGCCGCGGCGATCTGTCCCCGGATGACCTCGGGGTCGAGGCTGTCGTAGGGCCCGGCGACGGGGTAGTGGGCCGCCCCGACGTCGCGGCGCCCCGGGACCGCCTCCCGCCGGGGATCGTGGAATCCGAGCACGCGCTCCTCCGAGCCGGCGAGCCGGGGGTGGTTCCAGTGCCGCCACCGCCGGGTCGGCCCCGCCGGCGTCCCGTACCAGGGGTAGTGGAACGCGAGGACGAGCCGCGGGAGCGGCCCCGGGGCCGCGGGGGACCGACCGACGGCCGAGAGCGCGGGCCGGAGCCAGAGGGGCCGGTCGCGCTCGACGCGCCAGAGGCCGTAGACGAGAAGGGCCGGGAGGAGGCCGAGGAGGGTGGCGCGGGCGAGCGCGGCGCGCGCCCGCGGCGCCGGCGCCGGGGACGCGGTCGCCTGGAGGCTCAGCGGTGGCTCGTGACGCCGACCCGGAGGCAGAGGTCCGCGACGGGGCAGACCGAGCAGCGCGGCCGGAGCGGCCGGCAGACGTTCTGGCCGAAGGCGACCAGGAGGTCGTTGTAGTCGAGCCAGTAGCGACGCGGCAGCTTCGCGCGGAGGGCGAACTCGGTTTCCGCCGGGGTCCGGGTCCGCACGAACCCCAGGCGGTTGGAGATCCGGTGGACGTGAGTGTCCACGCAGATCCCGGGCTTGCCGAAGCCCACGGTGCGGACCAGGTTCGCGGTCTTGCGCCCGACACCCTTGAGCGTCAGGAGCGCCTCGAGATCGTCCGGGACCCGTCCCCCGAACCGGTCGAGGAGGTCGCGACAGACCCCCAGGATCACCCGCGCCTTGGTCCGGTAGAAGCCGACCGGGTAGATCGCCCGCTCGATCGTCCGCGGACGGAGCCGCAGCATGGTGGCCGGCGTGTCGGCCAGCCGGAAGAGCCGGGCGGCCGCCGGACGCGTCGTCGTGTCCTGGGTGCGCAGCGAGAGCAGGCAGGCGATCAGGACGCGGAAGGGGTCGGGCTCCTCGGCGGCGACCTCGGACACCGCCGTCGCCTGCCACGCCCCGACGTGCCGGCGCAGCCGCGCGACGACGCGGCCGATCGTCCGGGCCGACATGCGGGGAGTCGGACCACCCGCTCGCACGCAGCCGTCCGCGCGCCGGCTTTGCCGGCGGCCCACCCCCCCCGCCCTTCGCGGTGGGGAGGAATCGGCGGGGGCCGTCGAGGCCCCCTCCGAGGCATGCTGCCGCGCCGTGGTCGTCTGCGGCACGCTACGCCTTGCTGCGCAGCTCGCCCAGCAGCCGCTCCGCCGTCGGGCGGTGGCGCACGGTCCAGTCGGCGACGTAGCTCGGCGCGGGCTCCTCGAGGACGAGCTGGAGCTCGCGCCGCGCCTCGTCGTGCCGTCGCTGGGCGATCAGGCACTTCGCCAGCTCGACCCGCGCGCGGGTGAAGTGGGGATCGAGGGCGAGCGCCCTCCGCTCGTAGGCCTCGGCGCGCGCGAGGTCGCCCCCCATGAGCGCCGGCGTCTCGAGGTAGAAGGAGCCGGCCAGCGCGAGGCCGCCCACGTGGTTCGGGTCGAGCTCGAGCACGGTCTCGATCTCCTGCCTGATCGTGGACAGGAGGAAGGCCGCCCGCAGCTTGCCCTTGGCGATGGCCCAGCGGCCGAGGTTCGCCGCGTACCAGAGGTGCGCCTCGGGGCTGCGGGGCGCGAGGGCGATGGCGCGCTGGGCGGTGTCGCGGCCGCGCTCGTAGGCGGCGAGCTTCGCCTCGAGGGTGGGCGCCCGCAGGTCGGCCCACGTGAGGTGGACCCAGGCGAGGAGCAGCAGCGCCTCGAGCGCGGTCTCGCGGGCCGTCTCGGCCTCGAGGAGGGTCCGGGCGCGGTCGATGCGGCTCAGGTCCTCGTGGAAGCTGCGGAAGAGCGTCCAGGCGTCGGCGACGGGCCCGGAGGCCGGCGGCGTCGCCGGTGCCGCGGCGCGCGCGCGGCCCGGCGTCGCGGGCACGAGGGCGAGGAGCAGGAGCAGCGCGAGGGGCGCGGCGCCGATGACGCGGCGGAGCGCGAGGGCCACGTCGAGGACTCTATCAGCGCGCCGAAGAGGCGTCAAATCGACCCGCAGGCTTGACAAGCGGCGCGGCGGCCGCCCATCATGGCGCCGTGCGCGGGTTGGCTCACGCCGTCGCGGCCGCCCTCCTGGGCGCCGGGCTCGGCGTCCAGGTCTTCCTCTCCTTCCTCCTCGCGCCCGCGGCGTTCCGCCTCGTCGAGCGAGCGCAGGCGGTGCGCCTGATGGAGGGCCTCTTTCCCGGCTACTACGGCTTCGGCATCGTGACGACCGGGGTCGCCCTCCTGCTGGTCGTCCTGCTCGCGCTGGGGGAGGGGCGGGCGCCGCTCCGCTGGGGCGCCGCCGCGCTCCTGCTCGTGACGCTCGCCGGGACCCTCTACGCGGGGAACGTCCTCTTGCCGGAGGCCCACGCCGCGCGGCTCCGCGCGGAGGCGGCGCTGCCCGGCGACGCGGCGCCCTTCGAGTTCCGGCGTCTCCATCGCCGGGCGGTCGCGGTGAACATCGCCGTCTTCGGCGTGGGTCTCGTCGCTTTCCTCCTCCACGCGGCGGCGCGCCCGCGATGACCGGCGCCTCCACGGAGCGCGCGCGCGTCGTCGTGATCGGGGGCGGCTTCTGGGGGTGTAGCGCCCTCTACCACCTGACCGCGCTCGGCGTGACGGACTGCCTGCTCGTCGAGCAGGGGGAGCCGGGCGGGCAGACGACGGGCCAGGCGGCCGGGATGATCGGGCAGCTCCGGAGCTCGCCGGTCGCCTCGCGCGGCGCAACCTACGGCGTGGAGCTGCTCCGGCGCTTCGCCGACGAGGTGGGCGTGCCGGGCTCGTTCCGCGAGGTCGGGAGCGTGAAGCTCGCCCTCACGCCCGGGCGGGTCGAGGAGCTCCGGCGTCAGGTGCGGGAGGGCCAGGGGCTCGGGCTGCCCGTCACGCTCGTCACCGCGGAGGAGGCGGCGCGGCTCGCGCCGGGGCTCGATCCCGGCCCCGTGCGCGCCGCGGCCTTCGTCGCCTCGGACGGCTACGTGGACCCGGGCGGCACGGCGCGCGCCCTCGCGGCCGCTGCCGAGCGGCGCGGGGCGGGCGTCTGGACCGGGACGCGCGTCACCGCGATCACCGTGGGCCGCGACCGGGTGCGCGGGGTCGCCACCGAGCGCGGCCGCGTCTCGGCGGACACCGTCATCGTCGCCGCCGGCCCCTGGGCGGGCCTCGTCGCCGCCACCGCCGGGGTCCACGTGCCGGTCTACCCCGTCCGCCACCAGCTCGCGGTCACCGCGCCCGTGGACGGGCTCCCGCCGACGTTCCCCCTGGTGCGCGTCCCCGACGCCGCCGCCTACATCCGCCCCGACGGGCGCGAGCTCTGGTTCGGGCGGTTCGAGCGCCGGCCGGCGAGCTACGATCCGCGGCAGCTCCGGCCCGGGGTGACGATGAAGGACGTCCCGCCGGGCCACGGGGCGCTCGTCACCGCCCGCGCCCGGCTCGGCGCGGTGTTCCCACCCCTCCGGGCCGTGCCGGTGCTCCACGCGCGGGCCGGGCTTCCGGGATTCACGCCGGACGGCGAGCACCTGGTCGGCGGCCTGGCCCGGCCCCGCGGTCTCGTGATGCTGGCCGGCTGCAGCGCGACGGGGATCATGGACGGCCTGGCCATGGGCCGCATCGCGGCGGAGATCGCCACGGGTCGGCGGCCGTTCCTGGACGTGGCCGCGATGGACCCCCAGCGGTTCGGGCGGCGCTACGCGACGCGCGCGGCCCTGCGCGCGGCGTGCGAGGCCGTCTACCGGAACTACTACTCGCTGCGGGGCGGACGGGTGTGACGACGGCGCCGGGCCGCCGCGAGTCGGTGACCGCCGTGCCGCGGCCGCCGCTGGAGTGCCTCGAGCTCGACCACGTCGTCCTCCGCGTCCGCGACCAGGCGGCGTCGCGGCGCTTCTACATCGAGCTCCTCGGACTCACCCTGGACCACGTGAACGAGCGGATCTGCCTCGTCCAGCTCAGGTGCGGCCGGCACCTGATCGACCTCCTCCCGCTCGGCCCGGGCGACGCCGCCGAGCCGACCGACCGCATGGACCACGTGTGCCTCTCCGTTCGATGCGAGGACCTCGGCGCGGTTGCCGCCTTCTTCCGGGGGCAGGGGGTTCCCGTGGAAGGTGAGGTCGTCCCGCGCCGCGGGGCCTTCGGGGAGGGCCCGTCGCTCTACATCCGGGACCCCGACGGCTACCGGGTCGAGCTGAAGGTGCGCTGACCTCTCGGGGGGGTCTCGGAAGACCCCCCCGGTGCTCCCCCATCGGTTGCGGCGGCACAGCCGCCGCTCGGAGCGGACCAGCGTCCGCGCGGTCCCTCCAACGGTCACTCGTAGCGGAGCGCCTCGATCGGGTCCAGGCGCGACGCCTTCCGGGCGGGATAGAAGCCGAAGAAGACCCCGACGGCGCCGGAGAAGAAGAAGGCGAGCGCGATGGCCTCGGGCGCCACCTCGGTGGTCCAGCTCGCCAGCGACGCGATGGTCTGCGAGCTGAGCAGGCCGACCGCGATCCCGACGAGCCCGCCGGCCACCGAGAGCGTCACGGCCTCCACCAGGAACTGCGCCAGGATGTCCCGGCTCCGGGCCCCGACCGCCATCCGGAGGCCGATCTCCCGGGTGCGCTCGGTGACCGAGACGAGCATGATGTTCATGATCCCGATCCCCCCGACCAGGAGCGAGACCGAGGCGATGGCGCCCAGCAGCATGGTCATGACCCGCGCCGACTCCTCCTGGGCCGCGAACAGCTCGGCGAGCACCCGCACGTTGAAGTCGTCGTCCTGCCCCGGCTGGAGACGGTGGCGCTGCCGCAGGAGCTCCCGGATCTGGGACTCCGCCTCGGCCATCAGGCTCCCGTCCTTCACCCGGATCGCGATGTTGCCCACGGACCGCGGGTTCGACTGCGTCGTGCCGAGCACCTTCTTCTTCGCCGTCGACATCGGGATCAGGATGAGATCGTCCTGATCCTGGCCCCACGTCGACTGGCCCTTCGGCTCGAGCACGCCGACCACGGTGAAGGGGACCTTCTTGATCCGGATCGTCTGCCCCACGGGATCGGTGTCCCCGAAGAGGTTTTTCCAGACGGTGTCGCCGAGCACGGCGAGCTTCCCCGCCGCGTCCACGTCCTCGGGTCCGAACATCTTCCCGGTCGCCAGCTCCCACTCGCGGGCGATCAGGTAGTCCGGCGTCACCCCCTGGATGACCGTCGACCAGTTCGTGTTGCCGTAGACGGCCTGAGCCGCGCCCCGCACGGAGGGCGCGGCGACCTCGATGACCGGGATCTCGGCGGCGATGGCCCGGGCGTCGTCCTCGGTCAGCGTGAGCTGGCTCCCGAGCCCCCAGCGGATCCCCCCCGACGTGCTGGCGCCCGAGAGCACCACGATCAGGTTCGACCCCATGGAGCGGATCTGCTCCGAGATCCGCGCCTGGGCCCCGGCGCCGACCGAGACCATGGCGATGACGGCGGCCACGCCGATGATGATGCCGAGCATCGTGAGCGCGGTGCGGAGCTTGTTCACCCGCAACGCGCCCAGCGCGATCCGCACGCTCGCCCAGAGCTTCACGCCGGCTCCTCCACGGGCATCGCCAGGAGCTCGGCCTCGGCGCGGAGCGGCGCGACCACCCGCGTGTCGGCGCGGATCCGCCCGTCCCGGAACGCGACGATCCGGCTCGCGTACCGGGCGATGTCCTCTTCGTGCGTGACGAGGACCACCGTGATGCCCGCGCGGTTCAGCCGCTGCAGGATCGCCATGATCTCCACGCTCGTCCGGCTGTCGAGGTTCCCCGTCGGCTCGTCCGCGAGGATGAGCCGGGGCTCGTTCACCAGCGCGCGCGCGATCGCCACCCGCTGCTGCTGTCCGCCCGACAGCTGGCTCGGGTGGTGGCCGGCGCGCTCCTCCAGGCCGACGTCGGCCAGGCACGCCAGGGCCTTGGGCCGACGGTCGCGCGGCGGGGTGCCGTTGTAGAGGAGCGGCAGCTCGACGTTCTCCACCGCGCTCACGCGTGGGAGGAGGTTGAAGGTCTGGAAGACGAAGCCGAGCTTCTTGTTCCGGATGACCGCGAGCTCGTCGCGGGAGAGGCGCGAGACGTCCCGGCCGTCGAGGAGGTAGCTGCCGGACGTCGGGGTGTCGAGACAGCCGAGGAGGTTCATGAACGTGGACTTGCCGGAGCCCGAGGGGCCCATGATGCCGACGAACTCGCCGGCGGCGATGTCCAGGCTCACGCCGCGGAGCGCGTGCACCGCGTGGTCCCCGAGCCGGTAGACCCGGACCAGGTCCCGCACCGCGACCAGGACGTCCCCGGTCATCGGCACGACGCTAGAGGCGCAGGCGCGGGCCGCCCGTGGGCGTCCCGCCCGGCCGCGGCTGCGTCGCCTGGCCCACGATGACCTCCTGGCCGGGCTGGAGGTCGCCCTGGAGCACCTCGGAGGCGGATCCGTCGGAGACGCCGATGACGAGCGGAACCGCCTTGGGCTTCCCGTCGGGCCCCGCGACGAACACGCGCCCCGGAACCCCGCCGGCGCCGCCGCCGTCCGGGGCGGCCGCCATCGCGGCGTACTTCGCCTGCTGCTCCGGGGTGAGGAGCGCCCGGATCTTGTCGGGGAGCTCCTCACGGATCTGCTTCCGCCGCGCTTCGCGCGCCCGGTCGTCGAGGTCCTGACCGCGGAGCGCCGCGAACGCCTGGCGCGTCTCGCTCAGGATGGCGTCGAGCCGCTGCTGCTGCGCCGGCGTGAGCGAGAGCTCCTGCGTGAGCCGCTCGCGCGTCTCTCCGGGCGCCGCCGCGCCGCCGCGCGCGCTCGCGCCCCCCGTCGCCCCGCCGCCGCCCGCGGCCTTGGTGCGCTGGCCCTGCAGCCACCGGTCGAAGTTCTGCTGGGAGACGACGCGGGTGGTCTGGCGCATCACGGCGTGCCCGAGGCCGCAGAGCTCCGCGCAGACGACGGGGTAGTTGCCGACGCGGCTCGGCGTGACGCGGTAGTGCGTGTCCTGGCCGGGCACCGCGTCGACCTTCCAGCGGAACTGCGGGACCCAGAAGTCGTGCAGCACGTCCTTCGTCTGCA
>JBIOTN010000058.1:0-2075 GCA_044866005.1 Candidatus Rokuibacteriota bacterium
CGGCGAGCAGGTCGTTCCACAGCTCTTCCAGCCGGACCGTGGCGGCCAGGTCCGTGGGGCGGAGGAGGTCGACCATCTCGCCGAACGCGCGGATCCGCCGGTACCCCGCGCGTCCGGCCGCCTCGACTGCGCCGGCGATCACGGACCGGAATCGCTCGGGATCGGGCACGCCGTCGACCAGTATCCGGGCCAAACAGGACGCGGCATCGAGGACGGTGAGCTGCCCGCGGCGCTGAAGGTCCGCGAGATCGAATCGCTGGTCCGCGAGCCGGCGCGCGATTTCGTGCCAGTGGGGCGGTATGGCGACGATGAGGACGCCCTCTCCCGCGCGGAGTCCCTCGCCGGCGAACTCTCCAACCGCGCGGGCGAGGACGGCCGGGTTGGTGTAGAGCCGCGCGACATGCCGGCCAGGCGCCGGGACGCCCTGTGGACGGTGCCACGACGCAGCAGAAACGCTCATTCGTCTCCTCCTGATCTCGTCTGCTGCACCTACGCTAACACGCGGCGGCGGAACGCGCCATTCCTCGGCGCCGCCGGCTGCAAAACGAAGGCCGGTTCGTGGGGGAGAGCTCAGCCGCGGCCGATGAAGGGCATCTTGGTGGCCATGACGGTCAGGAACTGGACGTTGGCGTCGAGCGGGAGGCCGGCCATGTAGAGGACGGCGCTCGCGACGTGGGCCACGTCCATGAGCGGCTCGACCGCGATCACGCCGTTGGCCTGGGGGACCCCCTGGGCCATGCGCGCCGCCAGGTCGGTCAGCGCGTTGCCGATGTCGATCTGGCCGCAGGCGATGTCGTACTTGCGCCCGTCGAGCGACGTGGAGCGGGTGAGGCCCGTGATGGCGTGCTTGGTCGCGGTGTACGGGGCGGAGTTCGGGCGGGGCGCGTGGGCTGAGATGGAGCCGTTGTTGATGATCCGCCCCCCGCGCGGGTCCTGGCTCTTCATGAGCTTGAAGGCTTCCTGGGTGCAGAGGAAGGCGCCCGTGAGGTTCGTGTCCACGACCGCCTTCCACTGCGCGTAACTCAACTCCTCGAGCGGGATGCCGGGCGCGCCGATCCCGGCGTTGTTGAAGAGGAGGTCGAGCCGGCCGAAGGCGTCCTTCGTCCGCGCGAAGAGCGCGCGGACGGACTCCGGGTCGCCGACGTCGGTGGGCACGGCCAGGGCCCGCGTCCCCGCCGGTCCCGCCTCCGCGACCGCCTGCTCGAGCCGGTCCTTGCGCCGGCCGGCGAGCGTGACGTGGTAGCCGTCCTTCAAGAGCGCCAGCGCGACCGCCTTGCCGATGCCGCTGCCGGCGCCCGTCACGAGGGCGACCTTCGTCCTGGGTGCTGTCATCGTGCCTCTCCCCGAGCCGCCGACGTGGTCCTGGTCCTGGACGCGCCCCGTCAGACGTCCCTGCCCGTGTAGCCGACGAAGGGCGGCTCCCCCGGCCGCTGCCGGGACGGCATCGAGATGCGGAACTTGCACGTCGCGTCGCCCCGCGTCTTGATGCCCTCGAACTGCACGACCATGTCGGGGTGATAGCGGCGGTAGTACGTGGGGTGGAGCTCGTAGTCGTAGACGTAGCCGAGATCGAGCCCCCGCCGGCCGAACTCGCCCCACACGGCGGCGTAGGGACACCACGTGCAGTCCTGGTGCCACGTGCCCTCGGTCAGGAGCCCCGGCGCGAACTGCCAGAGCGAGACGAGCTGACCGTCCCAGTGGTCCATCAGCGTCTTGACGTTCAGCTCCCAGCCGGCGGCGAGGTGGGCGGCCTTCTGGCGGTCGGCCCGCTCGTGGGCGAGGTCGCGGACCTGCTGGCGGAGCGCGGCCTCGCCCAGCATGTCGAAATGCTTGGTCTCCTCGTCGGCGCAGAAGTAGTAGAGGGCGCCGTTGTTCATGGCTGTCCGGCGGGCCATCTCGACGGCGTCGTCGAGCCGCTCGAAGATGCGCGAGTGCACGGGCCCACGGGCCCGGTCGTCGGCGCCAGCGACGCGCCAGGTCACCGGCCACGGCCGCCGCAGGTCGAGGTCGGCCGGATCGAAGGTCACGGTAGCGCCCAGGCCCTCGGCCAGCCCGGGCAGGACTCCACGGTAGTA
>JBIOTN010000059.1:0-18189 GCA_044866005.1 Candidatus Rokuibacteriota bacterium
GTTGCCGGGCGGCCCCGCGAACCCGGCGGCCACGCTGTCGAAGGCTCGTCGGGTGTCCAGCAGCCGGGGATCGACGCCGGTCAGTTCCACTCCCGGCTCAGGTCGGGCACGGCCGGCGTGGAGGTCGGCGTGACGAGGCGGGTCGGAGCGGCGTTGCGGTATCGCGCTTCCGTGCGCGCGAGCTCCGCCCACTCCTCGTCCAGGCGCTCCAGCGCCGCGCGGGCGCCGGTGTCGGTGGGCGGGAGGGTCGCCAGCCGCTGGCGCAGCTCGAGATCCTGGTGGAGCAACCCGTGCAGGCGGCGGTAGAACGCCGACGGGTAGGTCCCCCGGAACATCATCGCCAGGTCGTGGCTGTCCACCCAGTTGGTCTTGGAGCCGAGCTGGTCCTTCACCATGCGGTGGAACTTGGTGCCGGGCAGGGGATAGCTGACGCTGACGCCGATGCTGTCGGGCAGGGTGTCGCGCACCATCCCCACCGTGGCGAGGATGTCCTGGAAGCTCTCGCCGGGGTAGCCGAACTGGAGGAAGAAGCCGACCTTGATGCCCGCCGCCTTGAGCCGGGCCCGCGCCGTGCCGATCTGCTCCACGGTGATGCCCTTGTCCATGGCGTCCAGGATCCTCTGGCTGCCGCTCTCGGCGCCCAGCCACACCTCCACGCACCCGGCCTGCGCGAGCGCGGCGACCGAGGGCTCGGTCATCAGATCGGCGCGCGTCTGGATCATGAAGGGGATGGCCGCGTCGCGGGCCTGGACCTCCCGGGCGAACTCGGTCACCCACTCCGGCCGCAGCCCGAAGATGTCGTCGGCGAACCAGATGTGATCCGGCTTCACGGTCTGCTTGACGCGGCGGAGCTCCTCGGCGACGTTCGCCGCCGAGCGCATGGCATAACGCTGGCCCCAGATCGGCTTGGCGCACCAGTTACAGTGGAACGGGCAGCCGCGCGTGCTGACCATGTTCACGCTGAAGTGCCCGTGCGCGCGCTCCCACGCCGCGCGGTAGCGCTCGACCTCCACGAGGTCCCAGGCGGGAAACGGGAAGGCGTCGGGCCGGCGCTCGGGCGCGCGCGGGCGCGTCCGGCGCACGCCTCCCGGGGCGGCGGGATCGGGAAAGGCCAGCCCGTCCAGCTCCTCCAGGGGCCGGGCGATCCGGCCGCTGAGCGCGTCCACCAGCTCCCGCAGGGTGTGCTCGGCCTCCCCGATCAGCGCGTACTGGACGCCGTGCCGGAAGTAGAGCTCGGGGCGGTCGGTCACGTCGGGCCCGGCCGCGATCACGACGGCGCCACCGCCGCTGGCGGTCTCGCTCATGCGCTGCGCCGCCTCGCGCATCCGGCTCAAGCACATCTTGACCAGGAAGTTGAAGCTGTCCTCGTAGAGCGCGACGACCCGCGGCCGGTAGCGACGCACGGCGTCCTCGAACTCGTGCTCGCCGTCGGACAGCATGGCGTCGAAGAGGGCGACCGAATAGCCGGCGGCGCGCAGGAGGGCGGCGGCGTAGAGGGTCGCCAGCGGGGGATAGGGCCGCATCTTCGCGATCTGCTTGGGGTCGTACTTGAGGAAATAGGAATGGGCGAGCAGGACGTCGGTCATGAAGCGCTCGAGCGTGCCCTCCGCCACGACGATTGGCGCATGCTAGCCGGGGCCCGCGGGACTTGTCAAGGGACACACGCCGCGCCGCCCGCCGCGCGGGCGCGGCCGGCGGCTGGCGCACCGCGCCCCACCTCGGGTATGCTGGGCGGCGCACCGGGCCGGGACCCGCGCGAAGAACGGAGGCTGTGAACGGCCGACTCTCCGTGCGCGATGATGTCGGAGCGTGAAGGGCCGATCGCGTTCTACGACCGGATCGCCTCGACGTACGACGCGCGGCTGTCCGGCCCCCGCGACGTCGGGACACGCGGGGCATTTCACCGCGAGTTCGCGCGGCGCGTGCCCCCCGGCCGCCGGGTCCTCGACTTCGGCTGCGGCACCGGCATCGACGCGCTCCGGCTGGCCGGTCGCGGCGATCACGTCGTTGCCTACGATGGATCGGCCGGAATGATGGCCGAGCTGGAACGGCGATGCGCCGCGGCGATCGCGGCCGGCTCGGTGGAGGTCTGGTGCGCGCCGCTCGAGGAGTTCGTGCGCGCCGTCCCGGGCACCGGCCGGTTCGACGCCGCCATCGCCAACTTCGCGGTGCTGAACACCGTCGCCGACCCGAAGCCGGTGCTGGCGGCGATCGGCGCGGCGCTACGGCCGGGCGCGCTCCTCCTGGCCAGCGTCCTGAACCCGCTCCACTGGCGCGCCGTGCGGCCGGGCCGCTGGCGGGTCGTCCTGTCGGCCGTTCGCGGCGGGTCGGGTCGGTGCCCGGGGCCGGTGGAGACCTTCTGGCACTCGCGCGCGTCCCTGGCGCGGGCCGCCGCGCCGGCCTTCGAGACCGAGCGGGTGAAGGGCGGACGCTTTCTCTTCCTGGCGTTCCGCCACCGCGGATGACGAGCCGGCTGCGGCGCCTCCTGCGCCCCTTCGCGCCCCGGTACGAGGCGCTGGGGCTCGCCACGGCGCCCGGCGAGGTGCGCGTCGAGCTCGAGGCCGACGGCACGGCGACGGACGTGACGACGGCCCACGTCGCGGCGTCGCTGCGCCCGTTCGCGATCGCGGTCGGCTACGCCGGTGGCGCCTGGGCGCGCCTCGTGGTGCGCCGTGCGGGCGCGGAGGTCGGCGCGATCGAGCTCGAGCGCGTCGCGCCCAACGGGTCCTCGGAGGTCGCGATCCTCCGCCGGGGCGCCGTCCACGACGGCCGGGCGGCCCGGCGTTCGATCGTCGGGCTGCGGGGCCGCGACCTCGACGACCGCGCCGTCGCGCTCTACTACGTGCTGCCGCGGCCGGTGGGCATCGTCGCGCTCGCGACCGGCGCCCTGTTCCCGATGGACCTCGTGGGGCCCCTCGGGACCGGACGCTTCGCCCTGGCCCTGCGGCGGGAGAGCCGGGCGCTCGGGACGATCCGCGCGACGCGCCGCCTCGCGTGGTGTCTGGCGCCGGCCGCCCGCCGGGAGACGGTCTACGAGCTCGGTCGATTCCACACCTCGGCGGGCCCGGTCGACCCGCCGCCCTTCGGCCGGGTCCCGAGCCCGCGCTTCCACCTCTCCTGTCCCGACTTCTCGCTCGCGATCGCCGAGATCGAGGTGGACGCCACCGTCCAGGCCGGCTCGCACGTGCTGCTCGTGGGCCGGTCCGTGGCGGAGTCCCGGCTCGCGCCGGGGCCGGCGCTCTTCCATCGCGTCGCCGGCCCGGTCGGCGCTCCGGGGGAGCGCGCCTCCCGATGAACCGCCTCACGCGCGCATGGACCCGGTTCTGGTTCGGGGTGCAGTGGCCGCTGCTGCGACGCCGCGTGGGTCGGCTCGTGCTCGAGCGCCTGGACGGCGTCCGGCTCCTGGTGCTGCCGGAGGTGTTCAACCCGGCGGTCTTCGCCTCCAGCGGGTTTCTCGCCCGCGCGGTGGCGACCCTGCCGCTCGCCGACCCCCGGTCCGCGCGGCCGGCGTCCCCCGACGGGGACGGGGCCCGCGTCCTCGACATGGGCACCGGCTCCGGCGTGGGGGCGATCGTCGCCGCCCGGCGAGGGTTCCGATCGGTGGGCGTCGACATCAACCCGGCCGCCGCGCGCTGCGCGCGCATCAACGCCCTCCTCAACGGCGTGGAGGACCGGGTCGAGATCCGCCACGGCGACCTCTTCGACCCGGTGCAGGGCGAGCAGTTCGACCTGGTCCTGTTCAATCCGCCGTTCTTCCGGGGCGTCCCCGGGTCCGCCCTCGACGCCGCCTGGCGGGCGACCGACGTCGTGGAGCGCTTCGCCGCCGGGCTGCCGGCCGCGCTGGCGCCCGGCGGCCGCGCGCTGCTCGTGCTCTCCACCGAGGGAGATGCCGGCGGGATGCTGGCCGCCCTCGCCGGTCAGGGGCTGACCGTGGAGCCCGTGGCGCGGCAGGACTGCGGCAACGAGATCCTGACCATCTACGCGGCGTCCCGATCGGGCGAGCGGTAGGCGGCGCCTCGATGGCGAAGCCGCGCGTGATCCTGGTCAACCCGCGGATCTGCGCCCGGGAGAACATCCGGCTGCCGCTCTCGGTGCTGGCCCTCGGCGCGGTGCTGGAGGACCGCTACGACTACGAGATCGTGGACGGGAACGTCGAGCCCGACGCGACCGGCGCCGTGCTCGGGGCGCTGGCGGCCGGCCCCTGCGCGCTGCTCGGCCTGACCGTCATGCCGGGCCCGCAGGTGGGCCCCGCGATCGCGATCTCGGCCGCGGTCCGGGCGGCCCATCCGGCCGTCCCCATCGCGTGGGGCGGGTACTTTCCGACCCTGTACGCGAATGCGGCCATCAACGCGCCGTACGTGGACTACGTCGTGCGCGGCCAGGGCGAGGAGACGCTGCTGGCACTGCTCACGCGGCTGCCCGATGCCGGGCCCCCGGGCCCGGGCGCCTCCGCCCGCGACGGGCGCGCGCTCCGAGGACTGCCGGGGCTCACCTGGAAGGACGACGGGGGGGTCGCGCACAACGCGGAGCGCCCGTTCCGCTCGCCCGACGACTTTCCGCCCTTTCCCTACCACCGGCTGGGCGAGGTCGGGCAGTACCTGCGGCCGACGTTCCTGGGAGGCCGCACCGGCGTCCATCAGGCCGCCATCGGCTGCCGGTACCGGTGCACGTTCTGTGGCGTCGTCTCGATGTTCGACGGCCACACCCGGCTCCAGGGCGCCACACGCCTGCGCGAGGCCCTGACCACGCTCCGGGATCGCTACGGCGCCACGGCCGTCCAGTTCTTCGACCACAACTTCTTCGACGCCGAGGCGTCCAGCGGGCCGATCCTCGAGGAGCTCGCCCGGGTCGGGATGCCCTGGTGGTGCTATGCCCGCGCCGACACCCTCGCCCGGTTCTCGACCCGGACGTGGGAGCTGATTCGCGAGAGCCGGCTCCGGATGGCCTACATCGGCGCCGAGGCGGCCAGTGACGAGGTCCTCAGGCGGATGAAGAAGGGCACCCGGGTCGAGCACACGCTCGAGGTCGCCGCCCGCTGCCGCCAGTACGGCGTCATCCCGGAGTTCTCGTTCGTCCTCGGCGGACCCGAGGACCCGGAGGGCGAGATCGACCGGACGTTCGCGTTCATCAAGCGGCTCAAGCGACTCCATCCGGAGTGCGAGGTGATCCTCTACTTCTACAGCCCGACGCCCCAGCGCGACCCGCGAACCGTCGGGCGCGAGAAGGGGGAGGGCGCCGGGCTGCCGGTCCTGGCGAGCTACGGGCCCGCGGGGCCGGCCTTGCCCACGACGCCCGAGGAGTGGACCGAGCCCCGCTGGGTGAGCTACGTGTGCCACCGGGACGCCCCGTGGCTGTCGCCAGCGCTCCGGCAGAAGGTCGCCGACTTCGCCACGGTGCTGGCCTGCCGCTTCCCGACCGTGCAGGACGTCAAGACCCCTCGCTGGGGACGAGGCGTCCTCCGGGAGCTGGCCCGCTGGCGCTACCGCGCCGGCCGCTACCGGAACCCGTGGGAGCTCTCGCTCGCCCGGCGGCTGGTGCCCCTCCGCCAGCCCGAGCGGGAGAGCCTCTGACACACCGGGACGTATTGACAGTCGCGCGGCGCGGATGCTATACGCCAGAGCGCTCGACCGTCGCCGGCGCTGTCCGGCCTGAGCGAGGAGCGGACGCGACACCATGGCCGACATTCTGCTGACCCACGGCTACTTTCTCTGGGAGGACGAGAAGGAGCAGCAGATCATGCGGCCGTATCCGCCGCTGGGGCTGCTCTACGTCGCGGCCTATCTCAAGCGGGCGGGCTTCGAGGTGGAGCTCTTCGACAGCACGCTGGGCAGCCGCGAGGAGCTCTTCGCGCGGCTCGCGGGGGGACGGAGCGGGGTCCTCGGGGTCTACACCAACCTGATCACCCGGCGGGCCGCCCTGGACATCGCGGCCACCGCGAAGGCGCACGGCTGGACGGTCGTCCTCGGCGGGCCGGAGTCGGCCAACTACCCGGCCGAGTACCTGGCCCGCGGCGCCGATGTCGTCGTCGTGGGCGAGGGCGAGGAGACGCTGGCCGAGCTTCTGCCGGCGCTCGCGCAGCGCGGGCCCCACGACCTGTCCGGTATCGCCGGCATCTGGTTCCGCGACCAGGCGGGGCGCGCGATCGCCACCCCGCCGCGCCCGCAGATCGCGAACCTGGACGGCCTGCCCTGGCCCGACCGCGCCATGGTGGACATCCCGCAGTACGTCGACATCTGGCGCCGGCATCACGGGATGGGGAGCGTGAACCTCATCACGGCGCGGGGCTGCCCGTACCGCTGCCGCTGGTGCTCGCACGCCGTCTTCGGGTTCACCCACCGCCGGCGCAGCCATCTCGACTGCGCCGACGAGCTGGAGTACATCCGCGACAGCTACCACCCCGACCAGGTCTGGTACGCCGACGACGTGTTCACCATCCACCATCGCTGGCTCTTCGAGTACGCGGCCGAGCTCCGGCGGCGCGGGCTCCGGATGCCCTTCGAGACCATCTCGCGGGCCGACCGCCTCATGAAGGAGGACGTCCTGGCCACGCTGGCGGAGATGGGGTGCCATCGGCTCTGGATCGGGTCGGAGAGCGGCAGCCAGCGCATCCTCGACGCCATGGAGCGCGGGGTGAAGGTGGAGCAGGTCCAGTGGGCGACGCAGGCCGCCCGGCGGCACGGGATCCAGGTCGGGATGTTCCTGATGTGGGGCTACGAAGGCGAGACGCTGACCGACATCGAGGCCACGATCGAGCACGTCAAGAAATCCAATCCGGATGTCTTCCTGACGACGGTGGCGTACCCCATCAAGAACACGCCATACTTCGACGCGGTCGCGGACCGCGTCCGGCTGGGCAAGAGCTGGGAGGACGCGAGCGACCGCGACTACGTGGTCGCCGGCCGCTCCTCCCGCGCCTACTACCGGGAGGCCGACCGCTGGCTGCGGGCCGAGGTGGCCGCGTTCCGCCTGGCGGCGGACGACCCGGTGGAGGCGGCGCGCCAGCGCGCCGAGGCGGAGGCGGCGCGCACGGCGCTCCTGGCCGCCGCCGGCGAGACGGAGGCCTGACCCGGCGCGGGCGCCCCCCGCGCTGGCTGCCTAGCGATCCCCCGACTCGTAGCGCCGGAGCAGCAGCCCGAACGCGACCCCCCCGAGCACCAGCGAGCACGCCGCCGTCGTCATGACGGACGGGTAGCCGTAGCCCGTGAGCGCGGCGCCTGCCAGCGGCGCTGCCGTGGCGTTCGCGCAGAAGATCACCAGGTACATCAGCGAGGACGCGCCGCTCCGCTGCGCCGGCGCCACCTGCGTCATGAGGAGGCTCTCCATCACGGGCTCGTCCATCCACTGGAAGGCCAGGTAGCCGGCGAAGCCGCCCGCCGCCGCCCAGCCCGGGGGCCCGCTGGCCAGGAAGGCGAGCGACAGTCCGGTGAACACCTCGATGACCGTGATCCCGTGGACGGCGCCCAGCCGCCGCACGATGAGCGGGGCGAGCAGGATCGCGACCACCTGCGCCAGCTGCCCGGCCGAGAAGACGAGGCCGATCTCGTGGACGGGCATCCCGAGGTACCGGGCGAAGTAGGCGTTGGCGAAGGGGTTGAAGGCTCCGGTCCCGAGGTTGAGGAAGGCCAGCGCGACGAGGAAGCGCCGCACGAAGGGGCCCCGCGGGTAGGGGGCCCGGGCCTGCGGGTCGGCCGGCGCCAGGCGGAGGTGGAGGCCCGGCCAGATGCCGAGCGCCGCGATCGCGCAGGCCACCAGGAGGGCGGCCTGCTTGCTCTTCTCCGGCGCGGTCGTGTCGAGGACGGGGCCGAGCCACCCCGGCAGCCACCCGCCCACCGCGTCGGCGAGCATCCCGACGCCGATGCCCGACGCCAGGTAGGCGCTGAAGCCGGCCGTCCGCAGCTCCACGGAGGTCAGCTGGGACAGGGTCACCGGAATCGAGATGACCCACACGGCGAAGGCCACGCCTCCCAGGAAGGCCGAGCCGAGCAGGGCCGCCTCGCCGACGACCACGGCCCGCGCCGCCGACACCGCCGCCATGGCGCCGAAGCAGGCCAGCAAGGTCGGCTTGAGGCCGAGCCGGCGCGTGACGGGCACCGCCAGCAGCGTGCCCGCGACGGTGCCGGCGGTCATCGCGCTGGTGACGAGCCCGAGGAAGTCTTCGCGGAAGCCGCGGTCCAGCAGGTAGAGGTTGTAGAGCAGCACGAAGACGTAGAGCCCGAACGTGAAGAGGCCGGACGTCGCGAGGAACATCCAGAACGCGCCCGACAGCCGGAAGAACGACGACCCGGGCCAGCGGGCCTCGGGCCGCGCGGGATCGGCCGCCTGGTCCATGCGCTCCCGCGCCGGGCCTAGTAGAGCGCCACGAGCGTGCCGCCGCCGAGGATCAGCGCCGAGCCCGCGACCTTCGGCGTGGTCATCCGCTCCTTCAGCATGAGCGCCGAGAAGACGAGCACGAGGGGGATGGACATCTTGTCGATGACCAGGAGGATGGTCGGGTCCGGGGCGGCGGCGAAGGCTTGGAGGTACGCCAGGTGAGCTCCGAGCGACATCAGCGAGACGAGGAAGTAGGCCGGGCCGTCCCGGCGGATGGCCGGCAGGAGCACCGACCGGTCCTCGTTGCGGGCCAGGAGGAATGCCAGGAAGGCGAGCACCGAGAAGAACCCGGAGCCCAGCGCGAAGTGGAACGGGTCCAGGAAGAACACCTGGACGTGGAGCGCCCCTTCCACGGCGCCGGCGAGGGCCTCCGTCTGGGCGGTCGTCTTCGTGCCCACGTAGCTGACGAGCGCGGTGAGGGTCGTCAGCGCGGCCAGGAGCACGACCAGGGCCCAGAGTCGTCCCGAGATCACGCGCAGCCGGGCGACCGTCAGCGCGGGGGACGCGAGCGCGTCAGGCGGGAGCGAGACGACGACGACGCCCGGGCTCAGGATCAGGAGCCCGAGGATCTCCTGCCACCGGGGCGACACCCCCAGCGTCAGGTAGCCGAGCGTGATGAAGAGGATGCTGAACTGCGAGAGCGGCATCACCAGCGACAGGTCGTAGCCGTCGAGCAGCTTCTGGAACACGAGCATGGTGCCCACGAACGCGCCCGCGTACACGAGATACAGCGGCGCCTGCGCCAGGGTGTACCGGAACACCAGGTCGGCGGCGGCCGCGGCGGCGCCGGTGCCGGCCAGGGCCTGCAGGAAGTAGATGACGAGGAATCCGACGTAGGTGAGGAGGTTCGTCCAGAAGAAGAGGACCAGCTTGTTCGGGATGCGCTTGACGGCGACGCTGTAGAGGTTGATCAGCACGACGGAGGCGACCGCGAGCCAGACGTAGGACGGCATGCCCCTCCCTCGACGTCGTGACCGCCCTCGGCGCGATCGGGCCTAGACCCCCCGGATCAGTCCTGGACCCTGGGGCGCAACACCGCCGTGTCCGGCATCGGCGCCCGGAGGCGCCCCCGGCCCTGCACCTGCTCGACCCTGCCGGTGTTGCCGACCCCCAGCCGGGAGAGCCCGATGCAGCCGGCGCGGTGACACGTGATGGTCGGCGGGGTCCCGGTCGTACCGGACCTCGTGGCCCGGCGGCCCGACGATGGAAGCGCCGCCCGTCAGCGCCGCCACCGCGCCCACCGCGCTCAGCGTTCGCCGGATCGCGCGCCCCACGCGGTCAGGCTATCACGACGACCCGCGGCGGCCGCGCTTCCCCGCGAGGCACTCCGATTGCATGGTATCTGGCATGGCATGCGTCGAGCGTGCGCGTCCGAGCGGGGAGCGGCCTGGCCCGTCTCCGAGCCCCTCTGGCCCTCCGGCGATCCGTCCCCCTGGGCTCCCGGAGCCGGGCGCCCATCCGGGACCCCGGGGACACGGGACATTTTGAAATGATTGCCTGTCCGGCTGCACGGGCGGCACGGACCGCCCGCCCTGACAGCCCGGCGACGGGCTCGCGCCGGGCCTCACGGGCGGAGGCGAGGCCGCGGGCGGAGGCGCGGCCGCGCGTGTGCATGGTCCCGGAGCCGCGGTCCGGGCCCGGCCGACCCGCCAGCCCGGTCCTCGAGATCCGCGGGCGAGCCGGCATCCGGTCCGGTCGGGGGGATTGCCCATGAAGCTCTCCTGGAAGCGTACGCCGCCGCCGGCGGAGTACGTGGCCGACGCCGGCCTGGTGGCGGAGCGCGCGAGCGCCCCGATCCGAGCCGGCCTGATCGGCGTGGGGAAGATGGGGATCTCGCACTACGCGATCCTCGGCGCGCATCCGCGCGTCGCGATGTCCGCCATCTGCGACAGCGCCAGCTACATCACGTCGACGCTCCGCAAGCACACCGGGATCGAGACGTTCACCGACTACCGCCGGATGATCGACGGGGCGGGGCTGGACTGCGTGTTCGTGGCCACGCCGACGTCCACTCACTTCGACGCGGCCGCCTACGCGCTGGAGCGCGGGCTGCACGTGTTCGTGGAAAAGCCCCTCTGTCTCGATCCGCGCCAGAGCCTGCGGCTCGCCGATCTCGCCCGGATGGGGCGCCGCGCGAACCAGGTGGGGTACCACCACCGCTTCATCGGGACCTTCCGGGAGGCCCGGCGGCTGGTCCGTGCGGGCGCGATCGGCGAGGTCTACCACGTCACCGGCAGCGCGTTCGGACCGGTCGTGATCCGGCCGAAGAGCGGCAGCACGTGGCGCGCGCGGAAGTCGGACGGTGGCGGCTGTCTGCACGACTACGCCTCGCACGTGGTCGATCTGATGAACTTCATCGTGGGCCCGCCGGACCGGGTCCTCGGGGCGCACCTGCGCCGGATCCACTCCCGGGACGTCGAGGACGCGGTGTATGCCACCCTCGGGTACCCCGGCGGCGCGAGCGGACAGGTCGAGACGAACTGGAGCGACGACAGCTACCGCAAGATGAGCACGACCGTCGGGGTGTACGGGACCCGGGGGAAGATCGTCGCGGACCGCCAGGAGTGCAAGGTCTACCTGCGGCCGGGCGCCGGCGAGTTCGAGCGCTACGGGGCGGGCTGGACGATTCGCTACATCACCGACCTCCAGGCGCCCGTGGCCTACTACCTGCGCGGGGAGGAGTACTCGGCGCAGATCGACACCTTCCTGGAGGCGGTGGAGTGCGGCACCGCCGAGCACGAGAACTCCTTCGCCAGCGCCTACGAGACCGATCGCGTGATCGACATGATCGCGAAGGCCGCCCAGGGAGCGGGCTGACATGGAGCGCATCCTCTTCGGCGACAACCAGTTCTTCGGCGTCAACCACATGTCCGAGGAGAAGGCGCGCGCCCAGGCCATGCAGTTCCGCGACACGGCGTCGGTCATGCGGGTGCTCGACGCCGCCTACGATCTCGGCATCAACGTCTTCATGTGTACGACTCACGATCGCGTGGGCGAGATCGTGGACACCGTTCGCGGGGACCCGCGGCGCTATCCCGACTTCCAGTTCTATCCGTGCATGCCGTACGCCCACAAGTACGCGAACTCGGTGACCGAGGTCGGCATCCTCGAGACGCTCCGGCGCTTCGCCCCGGGCGGCATCGTGGAGATGCTGATCAAGGGCGCCATCTCGGCGGCGACCCAGGACGTCTACAAGCTGATGCAGATGCTGGTGGACGCCGAGATGAAGCGCTTCGCCGGGGTGAGGACGCCGATCGTCTTCCTCCAGAACGTCGTGACGGACCTCCTGCTCGGGCTGAAGGTCTACGACATGTTCGCCGCGTTCGCCCAGTACGTCCACGAGCGGTACGACGCCGAGGCCGGCTTCATCACCATGAACCTGCCGATGCTCGTGGACGCGCTCGAGCAGACCGGCCTCAAGAACCCGATCGTGTGCGCCAACGTGAACAAGATCGGATTTCGCATGTGCGGCGGCGTCGAGGCCTACCGGGACGTGCTCCGATCCCGGCGCTGCCGGGCCATCGCGATGTCCGTCTTCGCGTCGGGCGCGATCCCTCCCCAGGAGGCGATCGAGTGGGTCTGCGGCCTGGAGGGACTGGAGTCGATCGTGTTCGGCGCCTCCTCGGCGCGCAACATCCGGCACACCAGGGAGCTGATCGAGCGGGCCTGGGGCCTCGGGCCGGCTCCGGCCGCGGCGGCGTAGACGCCGGGGTCGTCATCGAGGTCCCGTGCCATGCGTGAGCGGGTGAGGCTCCTCAACGTCGACGTCGACGACATCACGATGGACGAGCTCGTCGACTCCTTCCGGGAGGGCGGACTGCTGACCCTCCACGTCGACATGATCATGAAGCTTCAGAAGGATCGCGAGTTCTACGAGCTCGTGCCCGAATTCGACGTCGTGACCTGCGACAGCCAGATCCTCTTCACCGCGGCCAGGCTCCTCGGCACGCCGCTCCGGGAGCGCGTGTCGGGCTCGGACTTCTTCCCGCGGTTCTACGCGAAGCACCGGCACGATCCCACGGTCACCGTGTTCATCTGCGGGGGCGGTCCGGGCGTGGCCGACCGCGCCATGCGGCGGATCAACGCCAAGGTGGGTCGCGAGATGGTGGTCGGGACCGACTCGCCGCCGCTCGACTACGACACGAGGCCCGGTGAGGTCGACCGGATCGTCGCCAAGATCAACGCCTCCCGGGCCAGCGCGCTCGTGGTGGGGCTGGGCGCGGGCCGGCAAGAGAAGTTCATCGTCCGGTATCGCGATCGGCTGCCGCACGTGCGGATGTTCCTGCCGCTCGGCGGCACGATCGACTACGAAGCGGGGACGCTGGAACGCCCGCCGGCCTGGATCACGGACCGCGGCTTCGAGTGGCTCTACCGCTTGCTCCGCGAGCCGCGAAAACGCTGGCACCGCTACCTGGTGCACCAGCCCCCCGTCCTCTACCTCCTGGCCCGGCAGCGGCTCGGTCTCTACCGGGACCCCTTCGCCCGCGGCGCGGGCTCCGCGACCGGCGGCGCGGCCGCGGCGATGACGCGATCCCGCCGCTCCGTCCGCTCCGGCAGCCGCTGAGCCCGTCCCCGGCACTCCGGGGGCGGCGCCGACCTCACGGGACGCCGGCGTGCGACGCGCGTGCCCGGCGGCGGCGAATGGCGCCGCCGAGCGGGAGCCCCAGCGACACGAGCACCAGGACGAGCAGGACGGCGGCGATCGGGCGCTCCACGAAGATCATCGGACTGCCGAACGACATCAGCAGCGACTGCCGGAGCGAGGTCTCGAGCAGCGGGGCGAGCACCACGGCGAGCACCAGCGGCGCGCGGGGGAAATCGAGCTTCATCATGCACCAGCCGACGGCGCCGAACGTGAGGCAGACCGCCACCGTGGTGAAGTCGAGCGTGCTGGCATAGGCCCCGATCAGCGAGATGGCGAGGATGCCGGGCGCGAGATAGGCGTAGGGGATGCGCAGGATCGACGCGAACAGTGGCGCGAGCGGCAGGTTGATGACGAGCAGCACGACGTTGCCGATGAACATGCTGGCGATCAGGCCCCACACCAGCTCGGCCTGCTCGATCATCAGCATCGGCCCGGGACGGATGCCTTGCAGGACGAGCGCGGCGAGCAGCACGGCCGTGCTCGCGGAGCCCGGGATGCCGAGCGCGAGCATCGGCACGCAGGCGCCATGGACGGCCGAGTTGTTGGCCGATTCCGCGGCGGCGACACCGTCGAGCGCGCCCTTGCCGAAGCGCTCGGGGTGGCGGCTGAACCGCCGCTCGGTGACGTAGGCGAGCATCGCGGCGACGGTCGGGCCGGCCCCGGGCATGATGCCCACGAGGAAGCCGACGAGGCCGCCCCGCACGATCGCCATGCGGCTCTCGGCCCATTCCTCCGCCGTCAGCCACATGCTGCGCAGCGGGGCGCGGATGGGCTCCAGCTCCTCGGCGCCCTCCAGCGAGGCGAGCACCTCGGCGATGCCGAAGATGCCGATCGCCACGGGGAGGAAGTCGATGCCCTCGACCAGCTTGACCTCCCCGAAGGTGAGGCGCGGCACCCCGGTGATGGGGTCGACGCCGACCAGCGCCACCATCAGGCCGAGCACGGCCGCCATCAGCGCCTTCACGGCCGACGCGCCGCCGAGACTGGTGCTCGCGGTGATGCCGAGGGTGGCGAGCAGGAAGTACTCCGGCGCGTTGAACTTGAGGGCGAACTCGCTGAGGGGCGGCGTGAGCAGCACGAGGGCGGCGACCGCCGACGTCCCGGCGGCGAACGAGCCGATCGCGGCGATGCTGAGGGCCGCGCCGGCGCGGCCGCGCCGCGCGATCTGATATCCGTCCACGGCGGTCATCACGCTCGCCGCCTCCCCCGGGACGTTGACCAGCACCGAGGTGAGCGTGCCGCCGTACATGCCCCCGTACATGATGCCGGCGAGCATCACGATCGCGGTCACCGGCGGCAAGCCGAAGGTGAGCGGCAGCAGCAGGGCCATGCCCGCGGCGGGCCCGATCCCGGGCAGGGCCCCGATGATCTGGCCCAGCACCACGCCGATCACGACGAACACCAGATTGAGCGGGGTCAGCGCCGTCGCGAAGCCCTGCGCCAGGAGCGGGAGAGAGTCGATGAGAGGCGCTCCGCGGCCGCCGGGCCGTCAGAAGCCGGCGATGCCGGTCGGCAGCCGCACGCCGAGCCACCTGACGAAGACGGCGTAGATCAGGCCGGCCGTGATCACGGTCGTCGCGAGGCTCGGGAGGAGCCGGCGGCGCTGGACGACGATCAACAGGAAGGCCATGAAGAGCGCCGCGCTCGGCATCATGCCGAGGACGGGGGAGGACGCGGCAAAGGCGGCGAGGCCGGGGAAGGCCAGCGTGATGCGTCCGAGCGCCTCTCCGCTCGGCCACTCCACCGCCGCGGCGTCGCCGAGCCGGCGCGCCTCGGCGAGCCGGAGAGCGGAGAGGAGCGCACCGGCCGCCGCGGCCCAGAACGGCAGGAAGGCCGGCCCCGGGGTGAAGTCGTTCCAGTACCCGAGCCGCCAGGTCCCCAGCACCGCGGTGGCCGACAGCGCGAGGAGGACGATCGCCGGAACGACGTCGCTCGTCCGCATCGCTGTCGGCCCGCGGCGCCCCGTGCGGGCGCTACTTCTTGAGGCCGAGGTCCGCCATCAACGCCCGGTAGACGTCCTGCTGCCTGGACAGGTACCCCTTCACCCGGTCCAGGCCGTAGAACTCGCTGGTCTGGAACTTCGTCTTGACGCTGTCCTGCCAGGCCCTCGTGTTGACGAGCTTGCGGAACTTGTCCTCCCACCACACGGCGAGCTCCGGGCTCGCGCCCGGCGGCAGGGCGACGCTCCAGTTCTGCCCGAACACCACCTCGTAGCCCTGCTCCCGCGCGGTCGGCACGTTCTTGTAGGCGTCCTCGGGCCGGCGCTTCTCGGAGAGGATCGCGAGCGGGCGCGCCTTGTTGGCCTTGATCTGCTCGAGCCCCTCTTCCAGCGTGCCGAACACGCCCTCCACGTTGCCGCCGAGGAACGCGGCGAACGCCGCGGCGCCGCCGTCGAAGGGGATGTAGGTGAACTTGACGCCGGCCGCCTTCTCCAGCAGGGCGGTGGCCAGGTTGTCGGTGCCGCCGGTCTGCGCGCCGGCGATGCGCACCCGGCGCGGCTCCTTCTTCGCCGCCTCGAGGAAGTCCTTGAGCGTCCGGTAGGGCGAGCTGGGCGCGACGAGGAACACCAGCTCCGACTGGATGAAGCCGGCGACCGGCACGACCTGGTCGATCACCGAGGGCGTGCCCTGCAAATGCCGCGCGCGGTCCCGTCAATAGCCCTGGCCGGGCCGGCCGAATGCGCGACCTCGCGCGGGGGGCGACAGGCGCGCCGGGCGCGGACCCCGGCGCTCTGCCCCGAGGAGAACCGACGGCGCGCGCGCCGTCGACATCGGCTTGCCTTAAGATAGTCCTCACCGATCAGCCATGGACGACGCGACGCGACTGGACTCGGCGGCGGCTCTCGCTCGGACCCCGCTCTTCTCGCAGCTGGGACGCCTCGATCTGGCGAGGCTGGCGGGCGAGCTCGAGGAGCTCGAGTTCTCCCCGGGACAGGTCATCGTGCGGGAGGGGGACCGAGCGGACGGCTTCTACGTGATCAAGTCCGGCCAGGCGGCGGTCGTCCCGGGCGTGGCGTCGGATGGCGAGCGACCGCTGAGCGTGCTGGGCGCCGGGGAGTACTTCGGGGAGATGGCGCTCCTCACGGACTCGCCCCGGACGGCGACGGTCGTGGCCCAGGCCCCGGTCACCGTGTGGCGACTCTCCCGGAGCCGCTTCAGCGCCCTCCTCGGCCACGAGCGGACGATCGCCCAGAGCATCGAGCGGTCCCTGAGCCAGCGGCTCGCGGCCACCTCCCACGAGGCCGGGGCGCTCCAGGCGGTGGGCCACGCCCTGGTGCAGCGGACCCTCGCCACCCTGAGCCCCGCGGCGCGCCGGCTCATGGCCGCGCTCCTGGTGCGGGACGCCTGGCCGAGCGAGCTCCTCGCGCGGACCGGCGAGCGGACGGGCACGGGGCCGGCCCTGGCCGAGCTCGAGGCGCTGCCGGGCTTTCTGCGACGGACAGAGCGGCTGGTCGTCGTCGACCGCGTGTTCGCGGCGCTCGTCGCGGCCGACCTGGCGCCGCCGGACGTGGTGTGGCTTCAGGCCGCGGCGGACGAGCTCCGGACGGCTGGCGATCCCGTGGGCGCGATGGACCTGGACGTCGCGGCCGGCGCGCCGGAGCGGGTCGTCGAGCGCCTCGTCGCCGACGAGCCGCGCTTGCTCGACGCCGCCGCGCCGGCGGACGTGGAGCGCTGGATCGCGCGGATCGGGCTGGCCGAGCCGGCGCTGACAGACCGGTTCCTGGCCTTGCGGGCCGGGCTCGCCGCCCGCGGGTCCGGGGACTCGACGGGCGCGACGGCCGCGATGCGGGCGCCGGCGCGTGCCCGTCCGACGGGGCGCCGCTGGCCGGGTGCGTCCCCGCGTGCAATCGGGGGGGTCCTGGCCGTGCTCGTCTACGGGCTGACGTGGGTTCTGCCCGAGCCCGCCGGTCTGAGCCGGTCGGGGCTCGTTGCGCTCGGGGCCATCGTCGGCACCGTCCCCCTTCTCGTCGGCCAGGTGCTGCCGGATTACGTCGTCATGCTGCTCCTGACGGTGGCCCTCGTGGTCCCGGGACTGGTCTCACCCGCCGAGATGCTGGGGGGCTTCGCCGCGCCGGCCTGGATCATGATCCTGACGCTCCTCGCCGTGGGCACCGCGGTCTCGCGATCCGGGCTCATGTTCCGGCTCGTCCTGCTCTCGCTCGAGCGGCTGCCCGCAAGCTTCGCGACCCAGAGCCTGGTCCTCTGCGGGACCGGGATCCTGCTGACCGCGGGCCTCACGAGCGGCTCGACGCGGATCGCCCTGGGGGTCCCGATCGCCCGGGGAATCGCCGAAGCCATGGGGTTCGGCCGGCAGAGCCCGGGCGCCGCGGCTATCGGGCTGCTCGCGTTCTTCACCTTCCTCCAGATGGGCGAGCTGTTCCTGACCGGGACGTTCACCGGCCTCGTCGTCCACGATCTGCTGCCCGCCGCGGCGCGGAGCTCGATCACCTGGTGGCGCTGGTTCTTCGTGGCGCTGCCGACCTTCATCGTCGTCCTGGGGCTGAACTACGCGACGGTCCTCGCGCTCTTCCAGCCCCGGCGGCACGCCCGCGTGAACCTCGGCGCCATCCGGCTGCAGCACGCGCTGCTCGGCCCGCTCACGAGGAACGAGGTGTGGAGCGTGGTCGCGCTGGCCGCGCTCATCCTCGGGTTTGCGACGCGGGAGCTCCACGGCCTCGCCCCGGCCTGGCTGTCGGTGGCCGTGTTCCTCCTGCTGTTCATGCTCGGGGCGCTCGACGAGCGGGCGCTGCAGGGCGGTGGGACGCTCGGGCTCCTGGTCTATTCCGGCGTCATCCTCAGCCTGGGGAACGTCTTCACCGGGCTCCACATCGACACCTGGCTCGCCTCGCTCGTCCAGAGCGGGTTGCCGGCGACGGTGAAGAACCCCTACGGCTTCGTCTCCGTGGTGGCCCTGATCGCCTTCGCGCTGCACTTCTTCGTGCCCTGGATGACGGCCTCCACGCTCCTCGCGCTGGTCACGATGCCCATGGCCAGCGGCCTGGGCTTCCATCCGTTCATCCCGGTGTTCGTGGCGCTCGTGGCGGGCGATCACACCTTCGTGCCGTACGTCAACTCCGGGTACCCGGTCTTCTACGTGGCGAGCGAGGGCGAGCTCTTCAGCCACGGCCAGGCGCGGCCGGTGCTCATGCTGGAGTCGCTCTTCCGCCTGATCGC
>JBIOTN010000060.1:0-56401 GCA_044866005.1 Candidatus Rokuibacteriota bacterium
CCCCGGGCGAGCCGGTCGCGCGGCGTCGCGGCCGCGATGATGGGGCGGTCGTTGGAGAAGTACATGCCCTGGGCCAGCCCCGTGAGCAGCCGCGCCAGGGCGAGCACCAGAAGCGTCGAGGCGAGCCCCGTCCCCAGCGCAGCGAGCGCCACCAGCAGGATCCCGGCGACGAGGACGCGCTTCCGCCCGAAGCGGTCGCCCAGGAGGCCGGCGGGAATCTGCATGGCGACGTACCCGTAGAAGAAGACCGAAAAGAGGAAGCCGGCCTGGGCGTGGCTCAGCCGGAACTCGGCCATGATGGGCTCGAGGAGCGGGGAGAAGGCCATCCGGACGATGTAGTTGCCGATCCAGCCGAAGACGATGAGGGCCCAGACGGTGTGGTAGGGCTGCCAGCTCACGGGTCGGGGTCGACGGCGCTTCAGGCGCGGCCTGTCCGCGCCGAAGGGGTCAGGGCGAGCCGGTCTGGCGGAGCCGGAACCGCTGGATCTTCCCCGTGGCGGTCTTCGGCAGCTCGCCCACGAACTCGACCCACCGGGGGTACTTGTAGGGGGCGATCCTGTCCTTGACGAAGGTCTTGAGCTCCTCGGCGAGCGCCGCCGAGGCCTGCCCGGGCTCCTTGAGGACGACGAAGGCCTTGGGCTTGACGAGGCGCGCCTCGTCCTCCTGGCCGACCACGGCCGCCTCCAGCACCGCGGGGTGCCGGATCAGCGTCGCCTCGACCTCGACGGGCGAGACCCAGATCCCGCCCACCTTCAGCATGTCGTCGGCGCGCCCGGCGAACCAGAAGTAGCCGTCCGCGTCCTGGCGGAACTTGTCGCCCGTGTGGATCCAGGCGCCGAAGAGCGCCTCCTTGGTCTTCTCGTGCTTGTTCCAGTAGTACGCCATCGTGGAATCGCCCTTGACGCGGAGGTTCCCGATCTCCCCGCGCGCGACCGGGCGGCCGTCGTCGTCCACGATCGCCGCCTCGTAGCCGGGGACGGGGAGGCCGGAGGAGCCGGGGCGGGCGGCGCCGGGGCGGTTGGAGAGGAAGATGTGGAGGATCTCCGTCGTCCCGATCCCGTCGATGACGTCGACGCCGAAGCGCTCCCGCCAGCGGTGGTAGAGCTCCTCCGGCAGGGCCTCGCCGGCCGACACGCAGAGCCGGAGGGACGAGAGGTCGAAGCGCTTCTCGGCCTCCTTCACCGCGAGCATCGCGGCGTAGAGCGTGGGGACCCCGAAGAAGAGCGTGGGCCGGTGCCGGGTGAGGATCTCGAAGACCGCCTCGGGCGTCGGCCGCGGGGCGTAGAGGATGCTCTGGGCGCCGACGCCCATCGGGAAGTAGCCGGCGTTGCCGAGACCGTACGCGAAGAAGAGCTTGGCCGCCGAGTAGACCCGGTCGGTCTCGCGGTAGCCCAGGACCTGCTTCGCGTAGGTCTCGGTGCAGACCCACATGTCGTGGTGCAGGTGCACGGTCCCCTTGGGCGAGCCGGTCGAGCCCGAGGAGTAGAGCCAGAACGCCGCGTCGTCGCGCGAGGTCGGCGCCGGCGCCAGCCGGGCCGAGGCCTTGGCGACGCGCTCCTCGTAGCCGAGGTAGCCGCCGGGGTCGCCGCCGGCGACGAGCACGTGCCGCAGATAGCGGGCCTCGCGGAGCGCCGGGCCGGCCTCGGCGAGGAGCGGCGCCGAGACGACCGCCACCCTGGCCCGGCTGTCGTCGAGGACGTAGCGGTAGTCGGCGGCCCGCATCAGCGTGTTCACCGGGATCGGGATCGCGCCGATCTTGATCGCCCCCCAGAACGCCCCGAGGAACTCCGGCGCATCGAGGCAGATCATCAGGACCCGGTCCTCCAGCTCCACGCCGAGCTCGAGCAGCACGTTGCCGGTACGGTCCGTGAGGTCCTGGACGTCCGCGTAGGTGAGGCGGCGCTCCGCGCAGAGAAACGCCAGCGAGGCGCCGCGGCCCTCCGCCACGTTCCGGTCCACGAAGTGGGCGGCGACGTTGAACTGCTGGGGCAGCGCGTCCGCGGCGTTCATCGGCCCGGTGCCCCGTAGGCGCGATCGATGTCGTCGAAGAAGAGCCACCACATGCGCAGCGAGGTCGTGACGGCATCCCGGACGCCGGCCTGCAGGGCGTCGGTCGTCGCGTGGCGGACCACGATGTGGTCGCCGACGTCGGAGTGCTCGGCGTCCGCGAACTCGTGGACGTCCCAGAACGCCACGGCCGTCTTGGAGAGCCCGTAGTGGCGCTGGAGCGCATCGGCGAAGGGGCCGAAGTTGCCGACCACCTGCCCTTCGGCTGCCAGGTTGATCGCCGCCACGCCCTCGAGGAACGGGCGCGCCGTCGTGGAGAGCTCGAACCAGTGGATCAGCGCCCGCGTGCCCGGCAGCGGCTCGGCCGAGAGCACCTCCTCGCGCTTGAGCCCGAGCCCGGCGCAGAAGTCGAGGAAGAGCTCCGGGTGGGCCTTGGACTTGCTCAGGCGGCCCGTCTCCTCCTCGTAGACCGACTCCGCCAGCTTGATGCGCTCGGCCCGGTCGGGGCACCGGGCGTGGAGCGCGCTCACCGCGCGCGGGAACTCGACCACCTGCAGGAAGAACTGCTTGGCGAAGCCCTGGAGCTCGGCGCGGCCGAGCCGGCCCTCCGCGATCTTCCGCCAGAGGGGGTGGGCGCCGAAGCTCCGCCCCCGGCCGATCAGCTCCTTCAGCTCCCTGGCGAACGCTTGCTGGCTGAGCGCCATCCGCACGCCCCTCCCGAGGCGGGGCCAGCGCTACAATACACCGCCCGCCCGGCCCCCCGCGACCCCGCTCCCCGGGCGCGGCCGGGGCGGAGGAGGGCCCGTCAGCGCGGGTGGCTCACCGGAGGTTCCGCCGGAGATGCTCGACCGCCAGCCGGCCGAGGGCGCCGGCTCGCGCCGCCGCGCTGCGGGCGAGCGTCCAGGGCGAGGGTCTCTGGGTCCTCACGAACCGCTTGAGGTCGTAATATTCGCGCACGATGCGGCTCCGGCCCTTGGACGCGAGCTCGCACGCCGCGAAGACGCGGGCCCGGCCCGGGTGGGCCGGCGAGGTCGCCCGGATGAAGCGGATCGGCGCCTCGACCGCCTTGAACCGCTCGAGCTTGTAGGCCTCGTTCCCGGTCAGCAGATCGTAGACCTTCCGCCCCTCGGCGATCGCCCGCTGGGCCGCCATGCACATGAGCAGGAAGCCGGGGCTGTGCGCCATGACCTCGTCCGGGCCGTACGCGTGCGCGAGATAGACGTAGACCCGGTCCCGGTAGCACACGTCGAAGCTGACGGCGACCCGGAGCCCATCCACCTTCAAGAACGAGAGCGCCAGCCAGCCTCGCCGCGCGAGGCTCCGCGCCACATCCACGTAGAAGGCCCGGTCGGCCACGGTGTTCGGGTAGCCGAGGCTCCTCCAGCGCCGCTCGTGGATCCTCGCGAAGGCCTCGATGGCGTCGGGGAGGTCCTCGGTGTCCTCCCGGTACACCTCGATCTCGACCCGGTGGTCCTGTCGCAGTCGCCTGAGCTTCCGCTTGAAATTGCGCCGCCCGTTGCGGCCGAGCCCCTCGAGGAAGGCGTCCCACGAGCGTGGGAGCGCCACGCGCGACGCGAGCGTGCTGTGGGCGCGCACCGGGATCCCGTGCCGGGCGAGGCGCGCCGGCAGGATCGCGCACGCCACGGCGTCCTGCCGGGCGCCCTGGACGTCCAGCACGTCCCACTCCTCGGCAGTGGACCGGAGGTAGGCCGCGAAGCGGTCACAGACCAGCCTCTCGTATCCCGGCCGGACGATCAGGTCGTAATAGCCGGAGTGTGGGGATCCGAGGACCCGGAGGCGGGTCGCCACGGGCACGCCGCACAGCCGTACCGGCTCCCGGGCCAGCGGCGTGATCCCGACGACGCCGTCGCCGGCGCGGAAGACGAGGCAGTGAAGCGTCCGGCCGGCGCCGAAGTGCGTCCACCAGGGCCGGAGCCACTCGTAGGTCTGGAAGACGGTCGCTCCGGACCGCGCCGAGAGCTCCCGCCACTCCGGCCCCAGCGCGTCGAGGTCCCGATCGGTCGTGACGACCGCCACATCCACCCCGATCGGGGCCGGCTCCGGAATCCGACCACCCAGCGCCGCGAGAGCCATGTGAGACCCTGGCAGACCGCAAACGACGTGCCGCCATGCCTTTTGCCGCCCCAGGGGCGCGCGCGACGCCCCCGGGGCCGCGGGACGCCTCCAGGGCGGCGTCCCGGCCGGCGAGCACCCGGGGGCGCGCATCGGTCGTCACGATCGTTACGCCGGCCTCGGCCCGGCACCCGCCTTGCTCGCGACCCGTGGCGGACGCCCATGTCAGCCTCCGGCACCCTGGACCAGCCGGCTCCCGCGGGGAGGCGTCGGCTCGCGCTCCCCCCCGCTGCCGTCACGCTCCTGGGCCTGCCGGCCAAGGTCGTCCGCCGGCTCCGCGACCGGGGCCTCGCCGACACGCTGGACTGGGCCGGGTATCAGCTCTCCTGGCGCTACCGCGAGTGGCGGCTCGGCATCGAGACGACCGGGTTCATTCCCTGGTACGAGCTGGGAGAGGACCCCGACCATCAGTCGTACGAGCCGATCGACTTCCGCTGCTTCGACATCGTGCTCGACTACCTCGGGGTCCGGCCCGGGCAGGGCGTGGCCCTGGACTACGGCAGCGGCAAGGGCCGCGCCGTCGTCCTGGCGGCGGCGCGCGGCTTTCGCCGGGTGATCGGCGTGGAGCGCTCGGCCGAGCTCTGCGCCATCGCCGAGGAGAACCTCCGGCGAGCCCGCGGGGCGCTGCGCTGCCAGGACGTCGAGATCGTCCACGCGGACGCGGAGACCTATCGCGTGCCGGACGACGTGACGACGGTGCTCCTCTTCAATCCGTTCACGGGCCCGGTCCTGCTTGCCGTGCTCGCGCAGATCCGCCGCTCCCTCCTCGCCGCCCCGCGCCCGCTGCGGCTGATCTACCTCCTGCCGAAGGACGACCGCGACCTGCTCGCCGCGTGCGACTGGCTGGTCGAGGAGCGCGTCCTCCCCACCGGCTTCTGGCCGCACGTCCGGTGCATCGTCTACCGCGCCGCCCTCGGGCCTGAGGCGCCGGCGCGGGTCTCCTCGGCCTGACGCGCGCAGCACCCCGCACGCAGTTCTTGCACGGCGCGTGAACCCCGCCGCCTCGCCCGGCGGTCCCGCCGCCGGCGCGCGCCGTGCCGGGAACTCGCTGCTTTTCCTCGAGAATTTCGCCGATCCGCGCGACAGGCGCGGCGCGCCCGATCGGGCACGCCGCTTGCCGCAGCGGTAATCGGTCCGCACCCTCCCCGCACCCGCTCGGGTCGGTGTCTGTCTGCTCGACCGACCCCGGGCGACGCTCCCCAACGACACCAGAGCCGGCCGCCCCGTGTCCGCGCGGCCAGGAGAAGGCATGAGACTGTCCGATTGGATCGCGCTCGCCGCGACTGTCGCCGTCCTCATTGGCCTGACCGTGCTGGGCAGCGCGATGCCGCCCCAGACCGCGCCGCCCCTGCCCGCCGCCGCGGCCGGCCCGGGCCTGGCTGCGGCCGATCGCGGCCTTCCCCTCTACTTCGAGGCCAACCAGGGGCAGACCGCGCCCGACGTGAAGTTCCTCGCCCGCGCCGGCGGCCACACCCTGTTTCTTACCACCACCGAGACGGTCCTGGTCCTCGGGCCGCCGAAGCGGGGACTGGGCCCCGACCGCGAGCAGGCCATCGTACGGATGCGGCTCGTCGGCGCCGGGCCCGCTCCCGAGGTGGTCGGGCAGGCGCCGCTGTCCGGGAAGATCCACTACCTCGCGGGCGCGGACCCGGCGCGCTGGCGGCGGGACGTCCCCGCCTACGCCAGGGTCATCTACCGGGCCGTCTACCCGGGCGTCGACCTCGTCTACCACGGCGCCCAGGGACAGCTCGAGTACGACTTCGTCGTCGCCCCCGGCGCCGACCCGCGGGCGATCCGGCTCGTCTTCGAGGGGGCGGACACTCTCCGCCTCGACGCGCAGGGCGATCTGCGGCTCACGACCCGCGCCGGTGAGCTCCGTTTCCCCCGGCCGGTGGTCTACCAGGAGACCGGCGGCGGCCGGCGCGAAGTCCCGGGCGGCTACGTGGTCGCGGGCCGCGAGGTGACCTTCCAGGTAGCCGCGTACGACGCGACGCGGCCGCTCGTCATCGACCCACGCCTGGACTGGTCGACCTATCTGGGCGGCAGCGTTCAGGACGGCGGCCAGGGGATCGCCGTCGATGCGGCAGGCGCCATCTACATCACCGGCTGGGCCGGGTCCACCGATTTCCCCACCGCTCACGCGCTCCAGCCGGCGCCGGGCGGGAGTGACGACGTCTTCGTCGCCAAGCTCAGCCCGGACGGCTCGACGCTGGTCTACGCCACCTACCTGGGCGGCAGCGACCTCGACCTCGGCTTCGGGATCGCCGTGGACGCAGCGGGCCAGGCCTACGTGACCGGCGAGACGCGATCCGCCGACTTCCCGACCGTGAACGCCGCCCAGCCGCTCATCTACGGCGACGGCGTCTTCCCCGCCTGCCACCCGCGATGCTTCGCCTTCAACGCCTTCCTGGCGAAGCTCAATCCCGAGGGCTCGGCCCTGGTGTACTCGACCTACCTCGGTGGCCACGACAGCACGATCGGCTTCGCGGTCGCGGTCGACGGGGCCGGCAACGCCTACGTGGCGGGCCGGGCGGGGGCCGACGTGCCGGCCGCGAGACACCTGGGGCCGCGAGCCGGCGAGGCGTTCGTGGCCAAGCACTCGCCGACCGGCGCGCTCCTCTACGTCGCCGACTTCGGCAGCGGCATCGCCCGCAGCATCGCCGTCGACGGGTCGGGGAACGCGTACGTGACGGGCGCGACGGAGGCGAACGACTTCCCGACCACCCCGGGGGCGCTCCAGCCGACCGGCGGCTGCCCTCCCTCGACGGTCTTCGAGTGCGGGGATGCCTTCGTGGCGAAGCTCGGCCCGACCGGCTCGTCGCTCGCGTACGGGACCTATCTCGGCGGGAGCGGAGACGAGCGCGGGCTCGGGATCGCCGTCGACGCTGGCGGCAACGCCTACGTGACCGGGAGCACGACCTCCACCGATTTCCCGACCCTCGCGGGCGCGCTCCAGCCGGCGCCCGGGGGCGGCAGCTGCAGATTCGGGCCGTGCCGGGACGCCTTCGTCGTCAAGCTCGACGCGGCCGGCTCGCGGCTGCTCTACGCGACCTACCTCGGGGGCAGCCAGGTCGACGAAGGGATCGGCATCGCGGTGGACGGGGCCGGTCACGCGTTCGTGGCGGGCAATACGGCTTCCACGGACTTCCCGACCGTGAACCCCGTCCAGGCCGCGCACAGCGGCGCGAGCTGCGAGACCGCCGAATGCCTCGACGCCTTCGTCGCCAAGCTCGACGCGAGCGGATCGAGCCTGGTCTGGGCGACCTACCTCGGCGGGAACAGCGTCGAGCTCACGACCGGGATCGCCCTGGACGGGAACGGGAGCGCCTATCTCACGGGGCAGACCGAGTCGTCCAACTTCCCCACCGTGAACGCGCTCCAGCCCGCGCGCGGTGGCACGGTCGACGCCTTCGTCGCGAAGCTCACCGACACCGCCGGCGGCGGGGGCGGCGGCGGCTGCACCAGCGGCGTCCAGATCGGGCCGACGACCGCCACCCCGAGCCCGGTCGCTGCCGGCAGCACCGAGACCGTCCAGACCACGGTCTGCTCGGCGAGCGCCGCCGCCAACCTCAACGTGGACCTCGAGATCTACAACCCGAGCGGCAAGCGGGTCGGCCAGAAGATCTTCTCCGGCCAGAGCTTCGCCGGCGGCGAGGCCAGGAGCTACACCTGGGGCTTCCTCGTCCCCTCGACCCTGCCGACCGGGACCTACACGGTCAAGATCGGGGTCTTCTCCGCCAACTGGGCGACGCTCCTCAAGTGGGACAACCAGGCCGTGACCTTCGCGGTCAGCGGCGCCCCGCCCCCGTCCTCGTGCGCGAGCGGCATCACCATCGGCCCCACGGCCGCCACGCCCGCCACCGTGGCGCGCGGCAGCACGGAGACCATCCAGACGCAGGTCTGCTCCGGCAGCGCCGCCTCGAACCTGAACGTCGACCTCGAGCTCTACGACGCGAGCGGCAAGCGCGTCGGGCAGAAGATCTTCTCCGGGCAGAGCTTCGCCGCGGGCGAGAGCAAGTCCTACACCTGGCCCTTCCCGGTGCCCTCGACCCTCCCGACCGGCACCTACACGGTCAAGGTCGGCGTCTTCTCCGCGAACTGGACCACCCTCTTCAAGTGGGACAACCAGGCCGCGACGTTCGTCGTGCAGTAGAAGGGAGCAGCTCGTGACGCGGTTCATGCGGACCACCCTCTTCCTCGCCCTCGGGATCCTCCTCCTCGGCATCACCGGCTCCAGCCCGGCACGACGCTCATCCGACCCGCCCTCTCGGTCCCGGTTCGCCGTGGCCTACGCCCGCCTGCCGCTCCACTTCGAGGCGAACCAGGGCCAGGTCGACCCTGCCGTGAAGTTCCTCGCCCGCGGTCAGGGCTACACGCTGTTCCTCGCCTCGGACGAGGTCGTCTTCGGCGTGCCCACGGGCGAGCGGCCGGCCCTGGTGCGCATGAAGCTCCTGGGCGCCGATCCGGCCGCCGAGATCGTCGGGCGCGATGAGCTCCCGGGCAAGGTCAACTATTTCCGGGGCCGGGACCCGGTGGCCTGGCAGACAAACGTCCCGACCTACGCGAAGGTGCTCTACCGCGCCGTCTATCCGGGTGTGGACCTCGTCTTCTACGGCCGCCAGGGGCGCTTCGAGTACGACTTCGTCGTGGCGCCCGGGGCCGAGCCGACGGCCATCCGCCTCGCGGTCGATGGCGCCGACAGCCTGAGGCTCGACACGTCCGGCGACGTGGTCCTCGCCGTCGGGAAGGAGGAAGTCCGCATAGAGAAGCCGCTGGTCTACCAGCTGGTCGATGGGGCCCGCCGCGAGGTTCCCGGCCGGTTCGTCCTCGCCGGCACCCACGAGTTGGCCTTCCGCGTCGACGCCTACGATCGCGCGCGCCCTCTCGTCATCGATCCGACGCTCGTCTTTTCCACCTATCTGGGCGGCAGCGGCAACGAAGGGGCGTGCTGCATCGCAGTGGACGGAGCAGGGAACATCTATGTCGCCGGGGCAACGAGTTCGCCCGACTTTCCGGTCACGCCGGGTGCCACGCAGGACACCTTACGCGGCACCAGCGGTGTCTTCATCGTCAAGTTGAACCCGGCCGGATCAGCCCTGCTGTACGCGACCTATCTCGGCGGCGAGTTCGAGGAGTTAGTCGGGGGCCTGGCCATCGATGGCGTCGGGAACGCCCTCGTGACCGGACTCACCTTCTCGAAAGAATTTCCGACCGTCAACGCCATCCAGCCCACTCTCACGGGCTCGTGCGATCCGCGATCCCTGTTTGCCGACGCGTTCGTCGCGAAGCTGGACTCGACGGGGTCGGCTCTCGTCTACTCGACCTACTTCGGAGGATGTCACGGCGACTTCGGTGCGGGCATCGCGGTTGACGGCATGGGCAACGCCTATGTGACGGGAGAGCTTCGCCCCGGCGACGACCTCCCGCTGATCACGACTCACTTTCATCCGACCGCGCGCGGCGGAGCGTTCGTCCTCAAGCTCGACCCGGACGGCTCGCTCGCCTATGCCGCCGACTTCGGCCAGGGGATCGGCAGCGGGATCGCCGTGGACAGCCGCGGGAGCGCTTACGTGGCGGGCGTGACAGGCGACTTCGACCCCGGCTTCCCGACAACGCCGGGCGCCTTCCAGAGGCACGGGGCCGGGCTCACGGACGGCTTCGTCGCCAAGCTCGATCCCTCGGGCTCGAGCCTCGTCTACTCGACGCTCCTCGGCGGAGAGGGCGAGGACAACTGCTGCGGCATCGCCGTCGACAGCGCCGGGAGCGCCTATGTCGCGGGACGCACGGCGTCCGTGAACTTCCCCACCCGAAACCCGCTGCAACCGACGCTCCACGGCTCCATAGACGCATTCGTGGCGAAGCTGAACCGGACCGGTTCCGCGCTCATCTACTCGACGTTCCTAGGCGGGAACGACGCCGCCGCCATCGGGATCGGCGACGGCGGCGGCCCCATAGCGGTCGACAGCGCCGGGAGCGCGTACGTCGCGGGCGTCACCCCGTCCACGGACTTCCCCACTGTCAACGCGAGCCAGGCCAAGCCGGGCCAGACCTTCCCGGGCTGGGATGCCTTCGTGGCCAAGCTCACGGCGAACGGCTCGGCCCTCGTCTACTCGACATATCTCGGTGGAAGCCGAGTCGATCGAGCCGTCGGCATCGCCCTCGACGGAGCCGGGAACGCATACGTGGTCGGTACGACGTTCTCCCCCGACTTCCCGACGGCGAACGCTATGCAGCCGGCTCTTCGTGGCTTTACGGATGCGTTCGTCGCGAAAATCGCCGACACCGCCACCGGCGGCTCCTGTACGAAGGGCCTCACCATCGGTCCCACGTCCGCGACGCCCGCCACCGCGGCGCCCGGCAGCACGGAAACCGTCCGGGTCCAGGTTTGCTCCGCCTCGGCCGCCACGCTCAACGTGGTCGTCGAGGTCTACAACGCAAACGGCAAGAGGATCGGCCAGCAGTTCTTCACCGGTCAGAGCTTCGCCGCCGGCGAGAGCAAGAGCTATAGCTGGGACTTCGCCGTCCCCTCCACCCTCCCCGCCGGCACCTACACCGTGAAGGTGGGCGTCTTCTCCGCGAGCTGGACGCTCCTCAAGTGGGACGACCAGGCCGCCACCTTCGCCGTCGGCGACGCCCCGCCGCCTTCCTCCTGCACCAGCGGCGTCACCATTGGACCGACCTCCGCCACCCCGAGCCCCGTCGCCCGCGGCGGGACCGAGACGATCCAGACCCAGGTCTGCTCCGCCAGCGCCCTCGCTAACCTGAACGTGGACCTGGAGCTCTATGACGCGAGCGGCAAGCGGGTCGGGCAGAAGATCTTCTCCGGCGAGACGTTGGCCGCCGGGGAGGCCAAGAGCTACACCTGGAACTTCCCCGTGCCCTCGACCCTGCCGACCGGCACCTACACGGTCAAGGTCGGGGTTTTCTCCGCGAACTGGACCACGCTCTTCACCTGGGACAACCAGGCGGCGACGTTCGTCGTGCAGTAGCCCCGCCCCCGCCCTGACGCCGGCCGGACCGGGCCGCCCTCGCTGCCCGACCCCGGCCGGCGCCGGGAAGACCGCGAGGAGCCGGGAGGCCGGCAGCGCCGCCGGGACGCAGATCCAGCCGGCGCGGCGGCACTTGGTGTGCAGGACGGCACCATGAACGGGCGATGAAGCCGCTCGCCTCGCTGCGACGGGTCTGCTCCGTGGCCCTGGTCCTCGGCCTCACCGCCTACGGGGACCAGACCTCGGCCGCGGCCCCGACGTTCGCCATCGGCCCGACGACGGCGACCCCGAGCCCGGTCGCGCCGGGCCAGACCGAAGCGATCCAGGCGACCGTGACCGCGGGCGCCGCGGCCTCGACCGTCAACGTCGACGTCGAGATCTGGGGCGGGACGAAGGTCGCCCAGAAGATCTTTACCGGCCAGAGCTTGGCCGCCGGCGAGGCCAGGGCGTTCAGCTGGAGCTACCCCGTACCGTCGACGCTGCCGGCCGGCACCTATACCGTGAAGGTCGGCGTCTTCTCCGGCGACTGGACGACGCTCTACACCTGGAACAACCGGGCCGCCGCCTTCGACGTGACCGTCGGCGCCCCACCGCCGCCGCCCCCGGCGGGGGCCTGCACGGGGGGCTTCACCATCGGCCCGGCCACCGCGACCCCGAACCCGGTCGCCCCGGGCGGCACCGAGACCATCCAGACGCCGGTCTGCTCCGGCAGCGCCGCCGCCAGTGTCCTGGTGGACCTCGAGCTCTTCGACGGGGGCGGCTCCCGGATCGGCCAGAAGGTCTTCTCCGGCCAGGCCTTCGCGGCGGGCGAAACCAAGACCTACTCCTGGGCCTGGCCCGTCCCCGCCGGCCAGCCCGCGGGGCTCTACACGGTCAAGGTCGGGGTCTTCTCCGGCGACTGGAGCACGCTCTTCAAGTGGAGCAACCAGGCCGTGACCTTCTCCGTCGGCACGGGCGCGCCCTCGCCCCCGCCGCCGCCGGGGACGTGCACGGGCGGCGTCACCATCGGGCCGACCACGGCGGCCCCGACCCCGGTCGCGCCGGGCGGCACCGAGACCATCCAGACCCAGGTCTGCTCCGGCAGCGCCGGCACCAGCCTCAACGTGGACCTCGAGATCTTCAGCGCCGCCGGCCAGCGGATCGCCCAGAAGATCTTCACCGGCCAGAGCGTGGCCGCCGGCGTCCCGACGGCCTTCACCTGGGACTTCCTCGTCCCGCCGACGCTGCCGACCGGGACCTACACCGTGAAGGTCGGCGTCTTCAGCGGGGACTGGGCGACGCTCCACAAGTGGGACAACCAGGCCGCCAGCCTGACGGTCAGCGCGACGGGGAGCCCGACGAGCGCGATCGGGCTCGAGGCGGTCGTGACCGGGATCTCGCTCCCGGTCGCGATCACCCACGCGGGCGACGACCGGCTCTTCATCACCCTGAAGACCGGCCAGGTCCGGATCCACTCGGGGGGACAGCTCCTCCCGGCGCCCTTCCTCGATCTGAGCGGGCAGGTCGCCACGGCGGGCGAGGGAGGGATGCTCAGCCTGGCCTTCGACCCGGACTACGCGAGGAACGGGCGCTTTTACGTCTACTACACGGTCCCCGATGCCGACCCCGTCACGAACCCCGGCGGCCACATCGTGGTCGCCCGCTACACGGTCTCGGCCGGCGACCCGAACACCGCGGATCCGACCTCCCAGCTCGTGCTGCTGACCGTCCCGCACCTCAGGCTCACCAATCACTATGGGGGACAGCTCCAGTTCGGTCCCGACGGGTACCTGTACATCGCCACCGGCGACGGCGGCACCGGGCAGGGCGCCAACAGCCAGAACCTGGGGAGCCTCCTCGGCAAGCTTTTGCGGATCGACGTGCACCCCGTCCCGCCCGCCGACGGGTCCGCCCCGCCGCCCTACGTCGTTCCGGCGAGCAATCCCTTCGTCTCCACGGCGGGCGCCCGGCCCGAGATCTGGGCGCTCGGCCTGCGCAACCCCTGGCGGTTCAGCTTCGATCGGGGGACGGGGGACCTGTTCATCGCGGATGTGGGGGAGGCCCGCTGGGAGGAGGTCGACTTCCAGCCGGCGGGCAGCCCGGGGGGCGCCAACTTCGGCTGGAGCCTCATGGAGGGGCGGGAGTGCTTTCCGCCCGGGACGGTCGGCTGCAGCGCCCAGGGGACGCTCACGGCACCGGTCCTCACCTACGGCCACGGGTCCGGCGAATGCTCGATCACGGGCGGGTATGCGTACCGGGGTCAGAAGCTCGCGCTCCCGCCCGGGACGTACCTCTTCGGGGACTTCTGCTCCGGGCGCATCTGGGCCGCCTCGGTGAAGGACGGTGTCTGGAGCCGGAGCGAGCTGGTGGACACCACCCTGAAGATCGACACCTTCGGCGAGGGGGCGGACGGCGAGCTGTACGTGGCGCACTACACGTCGTCCGGCCCGGGGGCGATCTACCGGATCGTCGGCACTCGATAGGCCGCCGCGTCCATGCCGCGGCCGCCGGGGCGCGCGAGTCGTTGAGGCGCGGGCTCCGCTCCGTTACAATGACCCCGGTTGCCGATGGATCCCGTCCTCAGCCGCTTCCACCCCGCCGTCCGCGCCTGGTTCAACCGCCGCTTCGCCGGGCCCACCGAGCCCCAGCGCCTGGGCTGGCCGGCGATCGCCGCGGGCGAGCACACGCTCATCACGGCGCCGACCGGGTCCGGGAAGACGCTCGCCGCCTTCCTCTGGACCCTGGACGCCCTGGTCCAGGCCGCGGCGGCCGGCCGGCTCGAGGACCGCATCGCGGTCGTCTACGTCTCGCCGCTCAAGGCGCTGAACAACGACATCCACCGGAACCTGGCGGAGCCCCTGGCCGGCATCCGCGAGGTCGCGCGCGGGCTCGGGCTCGCGCTGCCGGAGCTCCGCGCCGCGGTCCGGACCGGCGACACGCCGGCCCACGAGCGGCTCGCCATGGGGCGGCGCCCGCCCCACATCCTCATCACCACGCCGGAGTCGCTCTTCATCCTCCTCGCCTCGGAGCGGATGCGGGCGGCGCTCGCGGCCGTGCGCCACGTCATCGTGGACGAGATCCACGCGGTCGCCGGGTCAAAGCGGGGCGTGCACCTCGCCGTCACGCTCGAGCGGCTCCAGGAGCTGGCCCGGACGCCACCCGTGCGGATCGGGCTCTCGGCGACCGTCGAGCCCGTGGCCGACGTCGCCGCGCTCCTGACCGGCGCGGAGACGCCCGGGACCCCGCCCCGCCCCTGCCGCGTCGTGGACGTGGGGCGGCGGCGGACGCTCGACCTCGCGGTCGTCGCGCCGACCGGCGACCTCGGCGCGGTCGCGACCAACGCCGTCTGGGACGCCACCTACGAGCACCTCGCGACCCTCATCCGCCAGCACCGGACGACGCTCGTGTTCGCCAACAGCCGCCGGCTGGCCGAGCGGCTGGCCGTCCGCCTGACGGAGCGGCTCGGCCCCGACACGGTGGCCGCCCACCACGGCTCGCTCTCCCGGCGGCGCCGGCTGCTGGCGGAAGCCCGCCTCAAGGCGGGGGAGATCCGCGCGATCGTCGCCACCGGCTCGCTCGAGCTCGGGATCGACGTCGGCGCGATCGAGTGCGTGTGCCAGGTCGAGTCCCCGCGGGCCATCGCGACGGCGATCCAGCGGGTCGGCCGCTCCGGCCACTGGCTCGGCGCGACTCCCAAGGGCCGCATCGTCGCCCTCACGCGCGACGACCTCCTCGAGTGCGCCGCGCTCGTCCGGGCGATCCGCGCGGGACGGCTGGACCGGGTGGAGATCCCCCGGCGCCCGCTCGACGTGCTGGCCCAGCAGGTCGTCGCCGCCGCCGCCGACAGCGAGTGGGACGCCGACCGGCTCTTCGACCTGGTCCGCCGGGCCATGCCCTACCGCGACCTCCCGCGGGCCGACTTCGACGCCGTCCTCCACATGAGCGCCGAGCGGCTGCCGACCGAGCCCAAGGGCGCCGGCCCGCGCTTGCACTGGGACCGGGTCCGGGGCCGGATCCGCGGCCGCCGCGGCGCGCGGCTCGCGGTCGTCACCTCCGGCGGGACGATCCCCGACACGACCAACTACGAGGTCGTGCTCGAGCCGGAGGGCCTCAAGCTCGGCGAGGTCGAGGAGGATTTCGCCCAGGAGTCGATGCAGGGGGACATCTTCACGCTGGGGAACGCCCCGTGGCGGATCCGGCGGGTCCAGCGCGGCCGGATGGTCGTGGAGTCGGCCGCCGGGCTGCCGCCGACGATCCCCTTCTGGCACGGCGAGGCTCCGGGCCGGACGGCGGAGCTCTCGCAGGGGGTGGCGCGACTCCGCGCCGAGCTCCGCGAGCGTCTCGGCGACCCCGAGGCCGCGGCGCGCTGGCTCGTGGACGAGGCCGCGCTCACGCTCGACGCCGCGCGCCAGGCGGTCGAGTTCGTGGCGCGCCAGCAGGCGGCGGTCGGCCTCGTGCCGACCGATACGGAGCTCCTCGCCGAGCGCTTCTTCGACAGCCTCGGGGGGACCCAGGTGGTCCTCCACGCGCCGTACGGGATGCGCGTGAACCGGGCCTGGGGGCTCGCTCTCGCCAAGCGCGTCTGCCGCTCGTTCAACTTCGAGATCCAGTCGGCCGCGACGGACGACGCGGTCCTCCTCTCCTTCGGGCCGCGGCACGCCTTCCCGCTGGAGACGATCTGGTCCTATCTCGCGCCGGCGACCGTGCGGGAGACGCTGGTCCAGGCCGTGCTCCAGGCCCCGCTCTTCGAGACGCGCTTCCGCCAGGCGGCGATCCGCGCGCTCGTGATCCTCCGCCACGGCGCGGGCCGCCGCGTCCCCGCCTACCTCCAGCGCCTGCGCGCGACGGACCTCCTGGCCGCCTGCTTCCCCGAGCAGCAGATGTGCCTGGACAACCGCGCCGCGGACCTGGACGTCCCCGTCCCCGACCACCCGCTCGTCCAGGAGACCCTGCGCGAGTGCCTGGAAGAGGCCCTCGACCTCCCGCGGCTCCAGGCGCTCCTCGAAGGGATCCGCCTCGGGACGATCCGCACGACCGCGCGCGAGGTGCCCGCGCCCTCGCCCTTCGCCCACAAGATCCTGGCCGCCTGGGACTACGCCTTCGTCGACGACGCGCCGCGCGAGGAGCGGCGGAGCCGCACGGTCCAGACGCACCGCGGGCTGCTCCGGGAGGTCGCCTCCGGCGACCAGCTCGCCGGCGTCCTCGATCCCGACGCGATCGAGCGCGTCGCCCAGGAGGTGGGGGGCCGCGCCCCCGCCTCGCGGGCGCGCGATGCCGACGAGCTCTGCGAGGCGCTCAAGGACGCGGGCCCGCAGACCGAGGCCGAGCTGGGCTTCCGCGTCGGCGGCGATCCCGCGCCGTGGCTCGCGCGGCTGGCCGCGGAGGGGCGCGTCCTGCGGGCGGGCCGCGGGGCCGGGCCGCCGGTCTGGATCGCGGTGGAGAGCCTCGCGCTCTGCCGGGCGGCCTACCCCGCCCTGGCGGAGGAGACCGCGCTCTCGCTCCCCGCGGCGCTCGCCGGGGGCTGGGAGCCCGATGCCGCGCGGCGCGAGCTCTGCCGGCGCCGGATCCGCCACGCCGGCCCGGTGGGCGTCGTGGACCTCGCGGCCGCGCTCGCCCTGCCGGTGGCGGAGGTCGCCCAGGCGCTCGCGGCGCTCGAGGCCGAGGGCCTGGTCTTCCGCGGCCGCTACGACCCGCGCGGCCCGGCCGAGCAGTGGTGCGAGCGCACGGTGCTCGAGCGGATCCACCGGCTGACGCTGGCGCGGCTGCGGGAGGAGATCGAGCCCGTCGCGCCCGCGACGTTCACCGACTTTCTGTGCCGCTGGCAGCGCGTCGGCCCGGACGCGCGGCTTCACGGCCTCGGCGGCCTCGGCGAGGTGCTCGCCCAGCTCCAGGGGCTCGAGCGGCCGGCGCTCGCCTGGGAGCGGGACATCCTCCCCGTCCGCCTCGCCGATTACCGGCCCGAGCTGCTCGATCAGCTCACGCTCTCGGGCGCGTACCTCTGGGGACGCGTGGCGTCCGAGCCCTGGGACGGCGACCTCCCGGGCGCGCGGCCCGGCGGCCCGCCGCCCGTCGCGTTCCTCGGGCGAGCGGACCTCGGCTGGCTGCGTGCCGGCGTCGAGGGCCCGGCGCGGGTGGAGGCGCTGGGCGGCGCCGCGCGCGCGGCGCTCGCCGCGCTCGAGAGCCGGGGGGCGCTCTTCGTGGACGAGCTGGCGCGCCTCTGCCGGCTCGAGCCCCCGGACCTCCTCGCCGCGCTCTGGGAGCTCTGCCGGAGCGGCCTCGTGACGAGCGACGGCTTTCACGCGGTGCGCCTCCTCGGGTCGCTCGAAGGCCGGCAGGGGCTGCGCCACGCGCGCGCCGAGGGGCGCCCGACCCGGTCCGCCCTCCGGCTCCGGGTGAGCCTGCGGACGCTGCCGGGCCGCTGGTCGCTCCTCCCGCCCGGCGAGGCCGACCCCGAGGCACGCGCCGAGGCCTGGGCCGACCTCCTGCTCGCCCGCTACGGCGTGGTCTTCCGCGAGGTCGCCCGCGAGGAGGCGGGGGCGCCAGCCTGGCGCGAGCTCGCGGCGGTCTACCGTCGGCGCGAGTTCGCCGGCACGGTGCGCCGCGGCGTCTTCGTGCAGCCCGCCTCCGGCGAGCAGTACGCGCTGCCCACGGCCGTCGATCACCTCCGGGAAGTCCGGCGCCGCCCGGATAGCCGGCATCTGGTCCTCTCCGCGGCGGACCCCGCCCTGGGCTACGGCACGGTCTTCCCGGAGCCGCGGCTCGTCCACCACCCGGGCCACCTGGTCGTGCTGCGGGCGGGCCGGGCCATCGCGGGCCTGGAAGGGACGCGCCTCTGGACGGCGCCCGACCTCGGCGACGAGGCGCGGGGCGAGGCGGTGCGCGCGCTGGTCGCCGAGCGGCGAGGCCGCCGGCTGGTGGTCGAGACGGTGGAGGATGTCCCCGCGTTCGCCTGTCCGTGGCTCCCGCTCCTGGCCGACCTCGGCTTTCACGGCGACGGCGAGCGGCTCCTCTTCGACGGCCACCCCGGCCCGCGCCCCCGACCCCACGGCGCTCCCTGAGCCTCGCCGCCGGGCCGATACCCGTCGCATCTCGGCGTCCTCGGCCCGGCTGCCCTCCGATACCCACGCGATGAGCGCGCCGGCGGCGCGCGTCGCGCCCGGGATCCTCCTCATCACGCTCGCCGCCGTCACCTGGGGCACGACCGGCGCCACCATGACGCTCGTCGCCCGCGATTCGCCGATGTCGCCGCTTCTGGTCGGCTTCTTCCGCGTGGCGATCGCGGCGCCGTGTCTCTGGCTCGCGGCCCGCGCCCTGGCGGGCCCGCTCCGGCTGCCGCCGGCCGGTGACCGCAGGCGGCTCGTGCTGGCCGGCCTCGCCATGGGGGGCTACCAGGTCTGCTACTTCTACGGGGTCGCGAAGACGTCGGTGGCGGTCGGCGCGCTCATCGCCATCTGTAGCGCGCCCCTGATCATGTCCGGGCTCGCGGCGGCGATGCTCCGCGAGCGGGTGACCGGGGCGACGGCGATCGCGCTGCTCGTCGGCGTGACGGGCGCGGGCCTCCTGACGACCGGACCGCACGGCCTGGGCGCGCTGCCGCCCGGGTTCGGGGGCGGCATCGTCCTCGCGCTGGGGGCCGGGCTCTGTTACGCGCTCTACGCGGTGCTCGCGAAGGAGGCGGTGGCGCGCGTGTCGCCGGTTCCCCTCGCCGCGGTGACGTTCTCCGTGGCGGCGCTCGCGCTCACGCCCGCGCTCGCCGCGGAGCCGGTGAAGGCCGGGGCGACCGGCTGGGCGCTGCTCGTCTACCTCGGCCTCGTGCCGACGGCCTTCGCCTACATCCTCTACGTCGTCGGCCTCCGGACCACGCCGGTCGCCGTGTCCGGTGTCCTCTCCCTCGTCGAGCCGCTGACCGCGACCTTGCTCGGCGTCCTTTTCTTCGGCGACCGGCTCGGCCGCGTCGGCGTGCTCGGCGCGGGCCTGCTGATCGCGGCCGTCGCCCTCCTCGCCACCCGCGCCCGGGGCTCGCCTTCCGAGACCCCCGAGTGAACTAGACGGCGGCGAGACGCGTGGCGGCCCGCTCGAGGTCGCGGTGGGCAAGCCCGGGACGGCCCAGGTCGTCGCCCGCCGACACCACGAGGGTCGAGCAGTCCGGCCCCGGTCGGGCCCGCCGGATGATCACGCGCTCCCGGCCGAGCCGCAGCGCGATCGACTGGATCGGCCCCAGGCTCCCGGGCTCGCCGTCGCTTTCCAGGAGCTCGTGGAGGTCGCAGGCGATCCGCCCGATGCGCTCGCCGTCCGTGCCCTGAGCGAGCAAGAGGTAGAGGAGGAGCCGTCCGCTCGGATCCCGGAAGGCGAGCGGCGCGACCGGCCCGCCGCCCCCGAACGACGGGCTCAGCGGGGCCAGCCGACGGGGCGCCGGCGCGCTGACGAGCGCCGCCGGAGGCTCGCCGCTGCCGGGCACACTCGGCGGCGCCGCGGGCGTGCCGCCATATCCGGCGGCGGCGCGACGCGAGAGGACCTCGAGCAGGGCGAGCGAGCCGCGCTGGGCCACCGCCGCCACCAGGACGGGCGCCCGCGTGCCGAGCGGAGCGAGCGGAGTGAGCACCATCCCCCCGCCCGCGCCCCGCAGCGTCGCTTGGGTCAGGCTCGCCCGGGCCGCGCTTTCCGTCAGGCGCGACAGCGCCCGGAACGCGCCGCGCGCCACCCCGTCCGTCGCCAGCCGCCGCGAGGAGACGGTGTAGAGCGTCATGCCCATCAGCACCTGGGCGTCGATACGGAGCCCGCCCACCCGCGCGAGGCCGGCGCAGACGCGCTCGGCCTCGGCCGTGTGCTCCGGGAGCAGGGCGGCGGCCGGCGTGACCTCGCCGGTGATCGGGCGCGGCTCCGGCGGCGCGGGCGAGGCGCTGGCCGGGGCGGGCGGGGCCGGCGGGAGCAGAGTCGGGAGCGGCCGCCCCACGGGAAGCGGCGTCACGATCAGCCCGTCCCCGGCGCCAGGGCGGACCGCGGGCGGCGCTTCGGTCACGGCCATGGCCGCTGCCGGCAGCGTCCCGGGGCTCGCGGGGCCGGGATCCGGCGCTTTCCCGGCGGGCTCCGGATCGCCCGGGGGGAGGGGGGCGAGCGGCTCGATGGGCGCGGGACGCCCGGCGGACGAGGTCGAGTCCCGCAGCGGCGGCGCGGGGGCGAGCCGCCCGAGTGCGGGAGCCGCGGGGGCGACCGGCGCCTCCCGCCCGGCTCCGACCGCTGGCGGCCTCCCTTCCGCGGCCGGCGCGGCGGGCAGCGCCGCGGGCCCGGGAGGGCCGACCGTCCCGGCATCGCGCGCGAGCGCGGCCGCGCGAGCGAAGAGGGGCAGGGCCGCGGGCCGCCCCGGCTCGGCCGCCGTTGGCCCCGTCGGCGGCGGCAGGGTCTCCGGTCTGCCCCCCCCGCCGGGTCGCGGGACCGCTCCCGCGTCGGCCAGCCCGCGGAAGGTCGGGGGCGTCGCCGCCCGCATGGGCGGCGGGGGCGCGAAACGGGCCGGGGGCGGGGCCAGGACGCGCGTCGGCGCCGGGGTCAGGCGGGTCGGCGGCGGCGTGAAGTCCTCCAGCACCGGGACCGGACCCGGCGCCCCGGCTGGCTCCGGCCGACGCTCCGCGATCAGCAAACCCCGGAAGGGCCAGACCGCCAGCGGGACGGACACGAGCTGGAGGAGCGGCACCGCCGGCGAGGCCCAGAGCGCTTGCTGGAGGGGCACGGCGAGCGGGAAGGGGCCGTCCGCGGCGTAAAGGGCCTCGGCCGCGAAGCCGAGCGCCAGCTGGACCCCGCACAGCACGGCCGTCCCGACGATCCGGCCCGGCCCGGACAGCCCCGGCAGGCAGAAAAAGAGAAGGGCGTAGACGACCAGCGGCGCCACGAGCACGAGCCAGGGAGGGGCCGCGGGCAGCGCGTGCGGGTCCGCGCCGACCAGCAGGGCCGGCGTCCAGAGGTAGAGGACCAGGCCGCCCACGGCGACCAGCCACGAGGACGGCTGCGCGAGCGTCCGCATCAGAATGGCGCCATCGTCGTCACATCGCCCGCAACAGCTCGGGCAAGGCGCGCTTGACGCTGTATCGGACCTTCCCGAGCGCGGTCGGGTCGCGCAGCACGATCGCCAGGAGCGCGGCGGGCCCCATCGCGTTCAGGAGAATGACCCCACCCTCGTACTCGAGGATCATGGCGTGAAGCGTCCCCTGGCCCAGCTCGCCGCCGATCCCGTCCGAGGCTTCCGCGAGGCACGAGGCCCAGGCCCAGGCCACTTCGGTCTCGATGCCGAGGTCCCCTGCCGACTCGATCAGAAAGCCTTCGCGGTCCACGAGCCCGGCCAGGACCACGCCCGGCATCCCCGCGAACTGCGCGAGCGAGGTCTTCAGATCGGGCGGCGCCGCCGGCGGGTTCGCCTCCTGGAAGGGGTCGTGCACCGTCGAGGCGGCCGGCGCGGTCGAGCCCGGAGCGGGCTCGGCCGACCGCGGCAGCGCGCTCGGGCCGGGCAGGGCCCCGTTCCCGGCAACCGTCAGGAAGCCGTCGATCTTCCGCACGAGCTCTTCCGCGGCGAAGGGCTTCCGCATGACGTCGTCGGATTGCACCTGGGCGGCGCGCTCCAGCACGGTGCCGTTCACGATCCCGGAGATCAGCAGGACCGGCGTCTTGTGGAGCGCGGGATGGCCCTTCACGAACTCGCAGATCGCGTAGCCGTCCTTGTCGGGCATGATGACGTCGCAGATCACCACGTCGGGCGTCTCGCGCTCGATCGCCTCGATGGCCTCGTCGCCGGACGAGGCCGACAGGACCTGAATGCTCCGGGCCGCCAGGGCGCGCTCGACCACCTTCCGCACGCTCAGGCTGTCGTCGACGACGAGGACCTTGGGCATCGCCTGCCTCCGAGCCGACTCAGCGAACCGTCGAACGCTCCGGCGACTCCGCGGCGCGCGCCGGCGGGCGCTCGCTCGTCGAAGTCCCGCGCAGGAGCTCGCCGACCTGGCCGACCAGCGTCGAGAGCGTGAATTTGCCGGCGATGACCCGGCTCACCCCTGCGCGGCCCGCGGCGCCGGGGACGGGGCCGGCCGGACCGGTCAAGAGCAGGAACGGAATGGACCGCGTGGCGGGATCGGCCCGGATGATCGAGCAGAGCTCGTAGGCGTCCATGTCCTGGATCTCCGGCAGGCTGACGATCACGTCCGGCCGGTCCCGCTCGAGCATCGTCAGGGCAAACGAGCCGCTCAGCGCGACCGCGACCTCGTAGCCGGACTCCACCAGCGCCTTCTGCAGGGCCACGAGGTTGTCCCAGGCCGCGTCGATCAGGAGCACCTTAGCCATACGGACCTCCCAGTTCCGCCGGATCCAGGACCGTGACCGTCTCCCGGAACCGGTCGTCTCCCGCAGGTGCGAAGCCGACGACCTCGTCCACCGGGAACGCCAGCTCTCCGTGGTCGCTGCGCACGACCACGCACAGGGCGGGCAGCGTGAGCGGCCGCGCGCCGCGGCTCCCGAGACGCGGGCCGAGGTCCACCAGCGGGATCAACCGCCCCCGGTGGAGGGCGATCCCCAGCGTCGCGGGGTCGTCGGCGGGCAGCGGCGTGTACGAGGCGATCCGGTCCACGGCGACGATCCGGCCGACCGGGAGCGCGATGCGCCGCGGGCCCAGGGCGCACACGACGAGGCTCGGTCGCGGCGGCGACACGACGGCAGCGGTGCGGCGCCGCAGCATCGCCCGCTCACCCGGCCGCCGGCCCGGCGACCGCGGCCCGCGGGAGCGCGGGGACGGTCGGAGCCGCCGCCTCGTTCAGGATCCCGTCCACGCGGATCACCGGCACGATCCGGCTCCCCAGCCGCGCCAGCCCGGCGAACCACTCCCGCTCGCGCCCCCGGAACACGGGCGACAGCGGCTGGATCGCGGCCTCCTCGAGGGGGGCGAGCCTGACGAGGGCGTCCACCACGAGACCGGCGCTCCGCTCCGTCCCTTCCACCACGAGGACGAAGCGGGTCGGCTCGGCGGACGGCGCCAGGCGAAACAGGGCCCGCAGATCGAGGAGCGGATAGGCGCGGTCCTGGCACCGCACCTCGGTGCCCAGCCCGGCAGTGGCCGGGAGCGAGTGCTTGACGTGCGCGGCGACGATCGCGTACTCGACGCCGGCCAGGCTGAAGACGACGTAGCGCCGCGCGGGCGGCGTCGTCGCGGGGGTCGCGCTCGGGGCCGGGTCGCGCCTAAGCCCCATCGCTCCCCCTCCTCTGGTGTCCGGCCAGCTCGCGAAGGCACGTGACCATCCGCTCCGGGAGATCGGCCAGCGGGACGATCACGTCCACGCCGCCGGCCTCGGCCGCCGCCCGCGGCATGCCGTAGACGAGCGAGGAGGCCTCGTCCTGCGCGAGGACGCGACCACCCGCACGCCGGATCGCCGCGCTCCCCGCCGCCCCGTCCCGTCCCATCCCGGTGAGCACGACGCCGAGGGCGAGGGGTCCGGCATGCCGGGCCACCGAGGTCATGGCGGCGTCCGCCGATGGGCCGCCGCTCTCGTGCGCGGCGGGACCGAGCGCGACGACCCCGGAGGCCGAGACCGTCAGGTCCTGGGCCCCCGGCGCGACGTAGACGGTCCCGGGTGCGAGCCGCTCGCCGTCCTCGGCTTCCTTGACGCTCAAGGCGGACCGCGCCGCCATCTCCCGCGCGAGCTGCGCCGTGTACCGAGCCGGCATGTGCTGGACGACGACGACCGGCGCCGGGAGGTCGCGGGGCAGCGCCGGGATGAGGCTCAGCAGCGCGGCGGGGCCGCCGGTCGACGCGGCGACCACGGCGCAGAGAGGACCGGACCGCCCGGGGCGCGAGGAGGCGGGGGATCGGCGGGCGTTCCGCGCGGACCCCCGCTCGAGCGCCCGGCCGTCCGCCGGGGCCGCCGTCCGGATCGGCCGGACGCGGGCCGCCATCTTCACCTTCTGGATCACCGTGTCCCGCAGGGTCTCCAGGCCCACGGCCACGCTCGGCGAGGGCTTGGCGACGAAGTCCACCGCCCCGAGCTCCAGGGCGCGAATGGTGGCGGCCGAGCCCTCGCGCGTGTGTGAGCTGATCATCAGGATGGGGGTCGGGCGCTCGGCCATGATCCGGGCGACCGCGGCCAGGCCGTCGGCGTGGGGCATCTGCACGTCCATGGTGACGACGTTCGGCGCCAGCGACGCGACCGCGGCCACGGCCTCGACGCCGTCGGCGGCCAGTCCGACGACCTCGATCTGGGGGTCGGAGGCGAGGAGCTGGCGGATCACCCCCCGCATGAAGCCGGAATCCTCGACGACGAGCACCCGGATCCGGCCCTTCGGCGGCTGCGGGGGGATCACCGGGCGACTCCGCTCACCGCGGGCGCCATGGACGGGCCGGTCAGCTCGTCGAGGAGGCGGACGAAGGCCTGCTCGTCCACCGGCTTCGTCACGTAGTGCTCGACGCCGAGCCGGCGCGCCAGACCGAGGTGCTTCTCGCCGGCGCGGGTGGTCAGGACGATGACCGGCAGGCCGCGGGTCGCCGGCCGGCGCCGCAAGTCCTCGATCAGCTCGTAGCCGTTGACGCGGGGCATCTCGAGGTCCGTGATCACCGCATTGACCGGAACCTCGGTGAGCTGCTGGAGCGCCTCGGCGCCGTCGTTCGCCGTGATCACGCGGAAGCCGGCCTTTTCCAGCATGTGCCCCACGAACTTTCGGACGCTGATCGAGTCGTCCACCAGGAGGACGACGCGGCGCGCCCGCTCGGCCGGCGGTGCCGCCGCGACCGGGGGCCCCGACGCAGGGAGAGCGCGCGGTCCCGCCTCGGCCGCCCGCGCGGGGCCCTCGCCACTCTCCACGAGCCGGACCGGGTCGAGCAGCAGGATCACCCGTCCTTCGCCCGAGATGGTCGCGCCGGCGAACGGTCCGACGCCCTCGAGGAAGCCTCCGAGGCTCTTGATGACGATCTCGTCCTTGCCGAGGAGCTCGTCCACCGCCACGGCCACCGTCTTGCCGCCGGCGCGCAGGACGACGACGGGGACCTGCTCGCGCGACTCGGCGGGCGGCAGCTCGAGCGCCCGGGTGAGCCGCAGCAGGTCCACGAGCTCGTCGTCCACGCGGATCATCTCGGTGCGGCCGACCGCCTGGATCCGGTCCTGGGCCAGCGTCAGGATCACCTTGACGGCGTTCAGGGGGATGGCGAGCGTCTCGGCGCCGGCGCGCACGAGGAGGGCGTCCGAGATCACCACGGTCAGCGGGAGCTTCAGGGTGAACCGCGTGCCCACGCCGACTTCCGTCTCGATGTCGATCTCGCCGTTCAGGCGGCTCACGTTGGTGCGGACGACGTCCATCCCGACGCCCCGACCGGCGGCGGTCGTGACGAGCGGGGCTGTGCTGAATCCGGGCAGGAAGACGAGGTTCAGGGCCTCCCGCTCGGAGAGCAGCGCGGCCGCGTCGGCGCGCAGGAAGCCCTGGCGCACGGCCTCCGCCTTCAACCGCTCGACGTCGATGCCCCGGCCGTCGTCCTCCACCTCGACGTAGATCAAGCCGCCCTGGTGGTAGGCGGTCAGGTACACGGTGCCGTGCGGGGGCTTGCCCCGGGCGCGGCGGTCCGCCTCGGGCTCGATGCCGTGGGTGAGCGCGTTCTGGACGAGGTGCAGGAGCGGGTCCGCGATCTGCTCGATGACGGTGTTGTCCACCTCGACCGACTCCCCGGCGAGCTCGAGCGCCACGGTCTTCCCGGCGGCCTTCGCCCCCTCGCGCACCTGCCGGGCGAAGCGGGCGAAGAGCTTGCCCACCGGCACCATCCGTGCCCGGGTCACCTCGTTGCGGAGGCTTCCGGTCAGGCGCTGGATCTGCGCGCTGTCGTCCCAGACGGTGCGGATCAGGCCGGCCAGCTGGGTCTGGACCTCCGACAGGTCGGCCGAGATCTCCGTCACGCTGCGAGCCAGGATGTCGAAGTCGTCGTAGCGATCGAATTCGAGCTCGGCGAAGAGCTCGGCCAGCGACGCGCCGGCCCCCCCGCTCTCGACGGCGGGCGCGTTCAGGCGGGCGATCTTGCCGTCCGAGTGCCGGCCCTCGAACTCCTTGACGGCCCGGGCCATGCGGGTGCGGCTCACGAGCATGAGCTCGCCGACGCGGCCCAGCTCCCGGAGGTGCCGGTCCAGACGGCTCCGGGCGATGACGAGCTCGCCGACCAGGTTCATGAGGGCATCGAGCCGGCCCAGGTTGACCCGGATCCCCGGGCCCGCCGGCGCCGGCGTGCGCTCGCGGGTGGCGCGGCGACCCGCCGGGAGTCGGGGGGCGGCGGGCCCGTCGACGAGCTGCGGTGGCGGCGGGCCCGCGCCGTTCCCGTCCGTGTCGGCGCCGGCGGCCGCCAGCGCCATCCCGGCGGGCTCGGCCGGCATGAGACGCGCGAGCGCGCTGACCGCGCGCTCCACCGCCCCGCCAAGCTCACTCGGCGGCGTCGCGCCCTCTCCGAGCAAGAGCCGCAGGGCATCCACCCCGGCGAAGACCGCCTCCACGAGGGCGGGCGTCATCGCCACCCGGTCTTCCCGCACCGCCATCAGGAGGTCTTCGATCCGGTGCCCGAGGTCACCGACCGCCATGCAGCCGACGGTGTACGCGGCGCCCTTCAGCGTGTGCACGGCCCGGAAGAGCGTGGCGAGCTCTGCGTCGCTCGCACCCTGCTGCTCCAGGGCGAGGAGGCACCTCGTCATGGTCTCCAGATGCTCGGCGGCCTCCGGACGGAAGTAGGCGAGGATCTCGGAGTTTTCGGCGAAGAAGCGGTCGAGCTCCTCGACCAGGCGGCTCGGCCCCTCGCGCGCCGGCCCGGCGGCCGGCGGCGCCCCAGGGGCGGCCGACGTGGGCGCGGCTCCCGCCGGGTGCGGCGCGCTGGAGGCCGGCCCGGGCGTGAACATCGCCGGGTGCCGGCGCATGAACGCCGCGATCTCGGCCACGCTCTCCTGCCCGGTGACGGCGATCCCGTCGAAGATCTTCTTCAGGAGCGACACGACGTCGCGGAGGAACTCGGCCGCGCCGCCCCGGTCCCGGGCGGACGCGCCGGGCAGGCCCTCGAGGAGCTGCTCGGTCGCGGAGGCCAGCTCGGAGAGCCGCGGGAAGCCGTGGAGCGCGGCCGCCCCCCTGAGGCGGTGCGTGACCACGAGGAGCGGCTCGAGCGCCGCCGGGGAGGCTGTCCCCGGCGACAGTCGGCCCAGCCCGTCCTCCAGGACGGCGAGGGTGTCCCACGCCTCCATGAGGAAGATGCCGAGGAGCGCCTCGCGATCCGGCTCACCCGGCATCGCGTACGCTCTCCGCCAGGACGGCGGGCAGGCCCGCCGGCTGGCGCGTCGGCGCCGCCGGCGCGCCGAGGTCGGGCCGAGCCGCGCCCTCGCGCGCCCCGAGCCGCTCGGCGTTCCGGCGGTAGACGAAGCCCCCCGCTTCCCGCGCCTCGAAGCGCGCCGCCGGCGGCGTGACCCCTTCCGCGTGCCCGAGGAAGAGGTAGCCGCCCGGAGCCAGCGAGTCCGCGAGCCGGGTGAGGATCTCCTCCCTGGTCTCGGGCGTGAAGTAGAGGAGCACGTTACAGGCAAAGATCACGTCGAACTTGCCGAGGTAGAAGCCGCGCCGGATGTCGTGCTGACGGAAGCGGATCATCTCCCGCAGGCTCGGCACGACCGCGAACCCCTCGGGACCGGGAACGAAGTACTTGGCGAGGTGCTCCGGCGGGACGTCGCCCAGGCGGGCGGGGGGATACGTGCCCCGCACCGCGGCCACCAGCGCGCGCCGGCTCACGTCGAGGGCCACGATCTCGACGGTGGAGGCGGCAACCCGCGGCACCGCCTCGCGGACGGTCATCGCGATCGAGTAGGCCTCCTCGCCCGTGGCGCAGCCCACGCTCACGATCCGGACGCGCGGGCCGCCGATCCGACAGAGCGGGCGAAGCACGTCGGCGAGGATGCGATGGTGATCGGGGTACCGGAAGAAGCCCGTCTCGTGGATCTGGAGCGCATCCTCGAACTCGCAGTAGAGGTTGCCGCGCTTCGCCGCGGAGGCCTCGAGCTCCTGGAGCCAGCGGCGCACGCTGGCGAAGCCGCTCTTGGTGATGAGCTCGGTCGCCCGCGCGCCCAAAAAGACCCAACGGGGCCGCGGGAACGCCATGCCGGACCGCTCGCCGAGTAGCGCGGCCAGCCGCTCGAGATCGGGCGGGGTCAGCTGGTGCACGGCGCGACCCGCCTCACGCGGCGAGCCTGAAGCGCGAGAGGCTGGCGGTGAGCTCCTCCGCCAGCCGGACGAGATCGTCGACCGTCTTCCGCGTCTGGAGGACGCCTTGCTCCGTCTGGACGGCGACGGTGGCGATGGACTGCACCGCCATCACGACCCCCTCGGCGCCGCGCACCTGCTGCTGGGTCGCGAGGGAGATGTCGTTCGCCAGCTCGGCCGATTTCTGGGAGACCTGCGCGATGTCCTTGAGGCTCTCGCCCGCCTGGATGGTCACCCGATAACCTTCCTCCACCTGGTTGGTCCCCTGTTCCATGACCACGATCGCCTCGTGGGTCTCGCTCTGGACGCTCTTGATGAGCGCCGCGATGTCCTTCGTCGCCTTGGCGGAGCGCTCGGCCAGCTTGCGCACTTCGTCGGCCACCACCGCGAAGCGGAGGCCCGCCTCGCCGGCCCCCGCGGCCTCGATGGCGGCGTTGAGGGCGAGCAGGTTGGTCTGAGACGCGATGTCTTCGATGGTGTTGACGATCTCCGAGATCTCCAGGGACCGGTCGCCCAGGCTCTTGATCTTCTTGGAGATGGTCTGCACCTCGCCGCGGATCTTCTGCATCCCGTCGAGGCTCAGGCGCACCGCCTGGTCGCCCTTGCGGGCCGCGTCGAGTGCCTGCTTGGCGGCGAGGGCGGACGCCTCCGCGCTCTCGGCGACCTGCCGGACGGACAGCGTCAGCTCTTCCACCGCGCTGGCCACGCTCATGGCTTCCCGGGACTGGGCCTGCGCGCCCGTCGCCATCTGGCCCGCGGAGACGATGACCTCGTTCGAGCTGGAGGCGACGCGCAGGGCCACCTGCCGGACGCCGGCGATGATGCCCCCGATCTCCTCGACCATGACGTTGATGGCGTCCACGACGCTGCCCAGCACGTCCGAGGTCACTTCGCCGCGCTTGGTGAGGTCGCCCTGGGCGACCTCGGTCACGGTGTTGAGGAACAGCGTGATGTGCCGCTGCAGCTCCTCGCGCTTCCGCCGCTCGTCGTCGCGCTCGGCCTCCGTCTGGACCTGGGAGCGGAGCCGCACGATGGCCTGGTTGAACGTCTCGGCGAGCTGGCCGATCTCGTCGCCCGACCGGACGCTGACCAGGCGGCTGAGGTCGCCCTGGCCGACGCGCTGCGCGACGCCCACCAGGTGCGCCACGGGCCGGGTGATGCGGCGGGCGAAGAAGACCGCGGCCAGAATGGCAGCGGCCGCGATGCCCGCGAAGACGAGGAGAAGGTAGGTCGCGGCCTTCGTGGCCGCGGCGCTGATGATTGCCCTGTTCATGCCGACCCGCACCGTCCCGAGCTGCCCGCCGAGCATCGGCACGCCGATGTCGATGATTTCGCGCCGGGCGCTGGTGACCGGGTCCGGATACTCGATGTCCCGGACCTGTGGCTTGCGGGTGTCGCCGGGAACGAGGTTCTTGTCGATGATGCCGCTCGGCACGAGCGGGACGAAGGTGTGCGCGATCAGGGTCTTGTGGGGGTCGTAGACCATGACGTAGGCGACGCCGCTGATCTCGGCGAACTGGTCCACCAGCGCCTGGACCGTCGAGGCGTCGCGGGTGAGGATCAGGTCCACGCCGGAGTTCGCGAGGCTGTTGGCGATCGCCGAGCCCTTCGAGGTGAATTCGTCCGTCATGTTCTCGCGGAGGGCCTTGACGGAGAGGTATCCGGTCGTGGCGGCGAGCGGGATCAGGACCGCCGCCAGGAACATGATGATCTTCGCCAGCAGCCCGACTTGGAGCCATCTCCCGGCCGGGGCCCCGCCCGCCTCGCCGAGGCGACCGGTCGGGGTGCTCGTGGGCGTGATCGCCGGGCCCTCCGCCTGGCGCTCCCGCCAGATGGCCGGGCGATCCACGGGGACGGGCGCGGGGCGTGAGGAGCGGCGGCTCGCGGTGTCGGCAGCGGTGGTCATGGCTATACCCTGAGCGCGGCGTTCCAGTCGGCGACGGGGACCCAGCGGTCGTTCTGGACGCGCGTGAAGTAGACGTTGTCGAGCCCCTGATGCCGCTCCGGACCGAAGCTGAGCGGCGCGCCGATGCCGAGATCGAGATTCCGGATCGACTCGAAGGCCTGGCGGAGACCCGACCGGGTCGGGTTGACGCCGGCCCGGCGCAGACCCTCGACGATCACCTTGGCGTTGATGAACCCCTCGAGGCTGATGAAGCTCTGGCGCTGCGTCGTGTACTTCGGGTCACGCAAGACCTCGGGGACCGCCGGGCTGTACTTGTCCATGAGCGCCCGGTACTCGGCGACCCCCGGCAGACTGAGATCGTCGTAGCTCGGCACCACCTGCGAGTTGATCAGCGCGCGCGTGTAGTCGCGCCCCGTGGTCTGCCCGTGCCTGACGAGCAGCGCGAGCATGGCGTCCGAGCCGACGAAGGAGACGTTCGAGATCGGCGCGGTCCAGCCGAGGTCGCGCGCCGACTTGACGAAGGCGCCGCAGCCCTGGTACGCCCCGGTGCAGAGGACCACGTCGACCCCGGCCTCGCGCAAGGCCTTCGCGGCCGGGCTCATGTCCTCCTCGAACTTGGCCCCCCGCTGATAGGTGGCCTCTGCGGCGATCTTCGCCCCGTGGAGGGCGAGCCCGCGGGCCACGCCGTCGGTGCCACTGCGCCCGTAGGCGTCGATCTGGTAGTAGACGCCGAAGCGCCGCGCGCCCTGCTGCCAGAAGCGCTCGACGAGCGCCATCATCTCCTGCCGATACGAGGCCCGGACGTTGAAGACGTGCTCGACGTAGGGCGGCTCGCGCTGCGGCTGCGCCCCGGTGAAGTTGCCCACGAGGATCACGTCGCCGTAGCGCTTGATGACGGGGAGGGCGCGGGTCAGCGTCGGCGTCCCGACGTAGTTCGCGAGGAAGAAGACGCCCTCCTTCTCGACGAGCTGGATGGTGTTCTTGATGCACGGGAGCGGATTGTAGTCGTCGTCCAGGCCCAGCACGGTGATGGCTCGGCCGTGGACGCCGCCCTTGGCGTTGATCTCGCTGTAGTAGGCGTGGGCGCCGCGGTACAGCTCGGTCCCCAGTCCGGCGGAGGCCCCCTTGAAGGCGGCACTCATCCCGACCTTGACCTCGGCCGGCGTGACGCCGGGGGCGCTGGCCAGCGGCGCGTCGCCCGCCGCCCTGCCCGCCACCGTCCCCGCCGGCGCCGCGCCCTGCGCCCACGCGCGTTCCCGCCCCGCCAGCGCGCCGCCCGCCAGCCCGCCGGACAGTAGACGAAGGAATCGTCGCCGTTCCATGCTCACCCCCCCTTGCCTCCGGTCTTGAGGGCCTCGAGCAGTTTCGGGGCGTCGAGGAGCGTGATCAGCTCCTCCCCGCGCCGCAGGAGCCCCACGCCGAACTCGCCGTACTGCGCCCGCGTCGTGTCCCCGAACGGGATGATCTCGTCGAACGTCGTGAGCCCCAGCACCGCGTCGATCACGATCGCCACCTGGACGAGCCCGACCTCGATCACGAGCGCGCGGGTCTGCCGCGCGATCCGCCGCGGCGGAAGCCCGAGGAGCCGCCGGACGTCGAGCACCGGCAGGACGTACCCCCGCAGGTTCGCCACGCCGACCAGATAAGCCGGCGCCCGGGGCACGACGGTGAGCTCCCCGACGGTGACGAGCTCCCGGGCGACCATCACCTCGATGGCGAAGCGCTCGCCCTCCAGCAGGAACAGGCAGGCGCGGACGCCCGGGGTCGTCTCGACGGCCGGGTCGGTCGCGGTCACCGTGGCCTCACCCCGCGAAACGGCGCACCACCGACACGAGCTGCTCGGGGGTGAAGGGCTTCGTCACGTACTCGTCGGCGCCCTGCCGCTTGCCCCAGATGCGGTCGCTCTCCTGCGTCTTCGAGGTCACGAGCACGACCGGCGTGCGCTTGGTCCGCTCGTCCTTCTTGACCGCGCGGAGGACGTCGTATCCGTTCCGGTTGGGCATCAGGATGTCGAGGAGGAGGACGTCGGGCCGCTCCGCCGCGACCTTCTCCTCCACTCGCTCGCCGCTCAGGTAGGCCACGACCTGGTGGCCGGCGGCCTGGAGGATCGACTCCATCATCTTGAGCTCGGACTGGGCGTCGTCTACGACCATCACCTTGGCCATCGGACCGTCGAGCCTCCTTAGCTTCGTGGTGGGGAACCGGGCGTCGGGGCCGGGAGGACGCTGCACCTGGAATGCCAGGGAGGCTCAGATGGGAACCGGCTGGAATGCCGCGCGGTTCGACCCCGTGGCGCGCCCGCCGCGCGACCGCCTGTGCCGCCCTGGCACTCGCCTTCGTGCCACGCTGACACGGGCTCAGGGATCTCCGCGCGCGGGCTTCGCCCGCGCCACCCGAAGGGGAGGCATCGGAGAGGAAGGCCGCCGCCACCCCCCCGCCGAGGATCCTTCCGGGCGGCGGCTCCGCCGCCGCCACCCGAGGGGAGGGAATCGGGGGGGGTTCCGAACCCCCCCCCGAAGAATCAGAGCAGGCCGTACTCCTTGAGGCGCCGGTAGAGGGTGCGGCGGGAGAGTCCGAGCGCCTTCGCGGCGCCCTCCTTGTCGTTCTTGTGGATCGCGAGCGCGCGGAGGATCAGCTCGCGCTCGGCCTGCGCGAGCGTGGGCAGCGCCGTGGCGCCGCCGGCCGAGGGGGCCGCCGACAGGGCCGGCAGGTCGGCGAGCGCGATCTCGCCGCGGGCGCCGAGCGCGTAGGCGCGCTCGAGGAAGTTCTCCAGCTCGCGCACGTTCCCGGGGAACTCGTACGCCATGAGCGCCGCCATGGCGTCGGGCGCGACCCTCCGGACGTCCCGGCCGAAGCGCTGGTTGAGTTGCCGGAGGAAGTAGGCGACGAGGGCCGGGATGTCGGCCTTTCGCTCGCGGAGCGGCGGCATCACGATCCGCACGACGTTGAGGCGGTAGAAGAGATCCTGGCGGAGGGTGCCGTCCTTGATCGCCTCCTCGAGCGGCCGGTTCGTGGCGGCGATGATCCGGACGTCCACGGCATGGCTCTTCGACGACCCCACCGGGCGGATCTCCTTCTCCTCCAGGACGCGGAGCAGCTTCACCTGGAGCGGCGGGGGGAGCTCGGCGATCTCGTCGAGGAAGATGGTCCCTTCGTTCGCCGACCGGAAGAGCCCGAGGTGGTCGGCCACGGCGCCCGAGAAGGCGCCGCGCACGTGGCCGAAGAACTCCGACTCCAGCAGGTCGGGCGGCACCGCGCCGCAGTTCACGGGCAGGAACGGCCCGCTGCTGCGCGCGGAGAGGCGGTGGATGGAGGCCGCGACGAGGTCCTTGCCGGTGCCGCTCTCGCCCTCGATCAGCACCGGGGAGTCGGTCACCGCCATCTTGGCGACGAGGTCCTTCACCCGCGCCATCTCTGGCGAGCTGCCGATCAGCTCCTTGAGCGGCAGTTGCTCGCCGAGCCGGCTCCGGAGAGACCGGACTTCGCGCCGCAGGAGCCGACGCTCCGTGAGGCGCGACATCAGGTGACTGAGCTCCTCGAGCCGCACCGGCTTCGCCAGGTAGTCGTAGGCGCCGAGCTTCAGCGCTTCCACCGCGGTGCTGACCGCCGGGTACCCCGTGACCATCACGACCTCGACGGACGAGTCGAGGCGCTTGATCTCGCGGAGGATCCCCAGGCCGTCCATCTCCGGCATCCGCACGTCGCAGAGCACGGTGTCGTAGAGCTGACCCCGGACCAGCTCGATGGCCTGGGTACCCGTGCTCGCCGACGTGACGTCGTAGCCGAGGAGCGTCAGCGCGTCCTCGAAGAGAGCGCGCATGCGTTCGTCGTCCTCGACGATCAGCACCTTCGAGGGTTCGCCCACGCGTGTCGCCGTCTACGGCCGGCCGACCGGCCGCGCGTGTCGCCCGCCGGGCATCTCAGCGCTCATCGTCCGACTCGCTCCCCGCGGCGTCGGGACCGACCGTCGCCGCCCTCGGGATGCCCGGCTCGGGCACCGTGAACGTCTCCACCGCGGCCTGGGCGACGCCGGCCTCCACGAGCCCGGCGATGTCCAGGGGCGCCTCGGCCCGGGCGACCGCCTCGACACTCGCCCGGGTCTCCGGGTGCTTTGGCACGAAGAGGGTACAGCAGTCCTGGTCCGGCTCGATGGAGATTTCGTAGGTGCCGATGGCCCGGGCTTCGCGGATGATTTCCTCTTTGTCCGTGCCGATTAAGGGCCGGAGGATCGACAGCGTCACGGCCTCTGTCACGCGTCCGACGTTCTCCAGTGTCTGGGAGGCTACCTGCCCGAGGCTCTCTCCGGTGACGAGCGCCAGGGCCCCGATACGCCGCGCCACCACTTCGGCGATCCGCGCCATGAGCCGCCGGTAGACGACCACGCGCAGCGGCGGCGGCACCGCCAGCACGACCTCACGCTGGATCTCGCCGAACGGGACCAGCCACAGACGGGCGGCGAACTGGTGCCGGACCAGGCGGGCGACGAGCGCGCGGGCCTTGGCCTGGGAGGTGTCGGCCAGATAGGGGACCGAATGGAAGTGGACGAACTCGACCTCGCAGCCCCGCTTCTGGAGGCGCCAGGCCGCCACGGGTGAGTCGATGCCGCCCGAGAGCAGGCCGACGACGCGCCCGGAGACCCCGACCGGCAGGCCGCCGGGACCGGGGAGCCGGTCCACGTAGCAGAGCGCCTCGCGCGGCAACAGCTCCACGTAGACCGTGAGCGCCGGCTGGCTGAGGTTGACGCGCGTCGGGAAGTGCTTCAGCACGAGCGTCCCGAGCTCGCGGTTGACCTCTTCCGAGGTCATGGGGAAGACCTTGAAGGTCCGTCGCGCCGTGATGCGGAACGACTCGAACGTGCGTCCGGCGAGGAGCGCGAGCACGGCCTCCGCGACCGCGTCGAGGCTCGGGGGCACCGCGAGACCGGGGGCGAAGTTCGCGACGCCGAAGACGCTGGCGACGCGCTCCTGCAGGGTCGGGAGGTCGGCGCCCGCGGCGAGCTCGAGGACGAGCCGCCCCGGCAGGCGGCGCACGCTCCGCACGCCCGCCCCGCCGGCGGCCCGGCGGAGGTTCTCGGCCAGCCGTCGCAGGAAGAGCGGGCGATTGCCGCCCTTGAGGCTGATCTCGTGGTAGTGGACGACGACGACGGGCGTCACCGGGCGCGACCGTCCTCGTCCGGGGGCCTGGGGTGCTTGGGCCGCCGCCGGTAGACCGTGGGCGGGATTTCGACCTTCGGCGGCTTCCGGGGCATCGGCCGGCGGGGCGTCGCGCCACGACGCGGGCGCTTGCGGGCCATCGCTCACGCTCGCCGGGCCCCGCGCCTGGGATAGACGAGCGCCTCGCCGAGCTCGCCCTCCGCGACCATGGTGGCGAGGCGGGCGTGCTGGATCTTGCCGCTGGTCGTCTTCGGAATCGCCCCGGGCCGGACGAGCAGGACGCGCGCGGGCCGGAGCCGGCGGATGCCGTGGACGGCCCGGACGATCCGCCGCACGAGGTCGGAGGCGTGCGCGGCCGGCGCGTCGGGATCGCGGACCTCGGCGACCACGACGAGGCGCTGGCTGCCGACGCGGTCGGAGTCCACGCCGACGGCGGCGGCGTACCGGACCCCTGGCACGGCGTCGACGACGGTCTCGACGTCCAGCGGCATGACGTTCTCGCCCCGGACGATGATGACGTCCTTCACCCGCCCGACCACGAACAGGTAGCCGTCCGGCTCGCGGTAGCCCAGGTCACCCGTGTGCAGCCACCCCGAGCGGAAGGCTCGCGCGGTCGCGGCCGGATCGCGGTAGTAGCCGCGCATCGCGGCCGGCGTGCGGACCACGATCTCCCCGACCGTGTCCGGGCCGAGGAAGCGGCCGCTGCCGCCCTCGGATCCCTCCTCCCAGATCCCGATCTCGACTCCCGGAATCGGCCGGCCGACGCCGACCCAGCGCCCCGTGGGATCGACCCGGACCGGCGCGCCCAGGTCGCCCACCGCGACGGCCAGGGTCGCCTCGGCAAGCCCGTAGGCCGGCACCAGCACGTTCTTGAGGCCGAAGCGCTCCTCGAACTGGCGGACCGTCTCGGGGCGGACCGGCTCGGCGCCGGTGAAGGCGACCCGCAACGAGGTCAGATCCAGGCCGGTGACGTCGTCGATCTTCCGCAGGCAGTTCCGGTAGCCGAAGTCGGGCGACGCCGTCATGGTCGCCCGCGTGCGCGTGACCAGGGCGAGCCACTGCCGCGGGTCGCGGAGGTCGGGCGGCAAGAGGTAGAGCCGACAGCCGGCGTAGAGGGTGCCGAGCCCGAGGCCGATCAGACCCATGTCGTGGTAGAGCGGGAGCCAGCTCACCACGGGCTCGCCGGGCTGAGCCTGGACGGCCGTCAGGAAGGCGCGGACGTTGGCGAGGAGGCTTCGGTGCGGAAGGTCCACCCCCTTGGGGTGCCCGGTGGAGCCGGACGTGTACTGGAGGAACGCGGTCTCCTCGCCCGTGAGCGTGGGCCACGAGGGCTCGGGGGCGGGCCGCTCGAGCTCGTCCGGCGGGAGGATGTGCGCCAGGCTCGGCGCCACCGCCTGCGCGGCGCGCACCGTCGATTCGAACCAGGAGATCGTGACTGCCGCGCGGGCGCCGGCGTGCCCGATGATCGCCCCCAGCTCGGCGGCCCCGAGCGTGGGATAGAGGGGCACCGGGACCGCGCCGAGGGCCATGATGCCGAAGAAGGTGGCGAAGAACTCCTTGCACGTGGGAAGCAGGATCGCCACCCTGTCGCCGCGGCCGATCCCGACGGCGGCGAGGCCGGCCGCATACCGTCGGCTCTCCTCCCAGAGCGCCCCGTAGGTCATCGGCTCGTCGTAGAGCTCGAAGTACACGCCCCGCGGCTCGCGGCGGGCGCGGAGCGCGAGGACCTCGAGGATGGAGCGGGCGGTGTCGAGCGTCATCAGTAGACCCCGCCCGGAAACGTCGACACGTCGGCGGGACGACCGGCCAGCCGGTACATCTTCACCCCGCCCCACTCCACGCCGTCCAGCGCCCCCAGGACCCCGTCGTGGATCGCCCAGCTCCGGCCCCGCCCGGTCGCCGCGAGGGCCGTCTGGCGGAACGCCGAGGAGCCGTCCAGCGCGGCGTGGAGCCGGCCCCCCGGCTGAAACTCCGCGTGGACCGTCTCCATGAGCTCGCGCCCGAAGAGGTAATCGCAGCCGTGGCGCTCGTAGAGGAGGGCGGAGTGGTAGAAGAGCGGCTCCACGAGGAACAGTTCCTTGCCCAGCAGGCGGCAGAACTCCTCCATGGCCGCCATGACCTGGCCGAGGAGACGAAGGCCCCGGCGCACCTGCCCGGGCCCGAGGCCGTGGGCCAGGGCCCGGGCTTCCTCTCCGCGGTTGCGCGTCACGGTGCCGAACAGGGTGTCGCGACCCTCGGCGTCGCGGTCGATCCCGAAGCGCTCGGCGGCCGGGTCGGTGATCTGCACGAAGGTCAGCTCGGGGACCGCGAAGGGGCTCATCTCCACGTCCACGAGGAGGAGCGGATCGCGGTCGTCGGGCGACGCGCGCACCTCGACGCGCGCCCACGCCTGCTCCGGGGGGGCGACGACGCGGACCAGGCGCTCCCCGGCGGCGTTGGTTCCCGTGCGAGGGTCGGCCCCGACCCGGGCCCACACCTCGCGCGGGACCAGGCGTGTGTAGAGCGCCTCGCGGACCGCGGCCGGCAGGCCATTCAGCTCTCCGATGGACCCGATCTCGAGGCCCGCGACCCGCGCGTCGGTCATCCGCGGGTGCCGCCGAGCGACATCAGGCGCAACGCCCTCCGGGGCCGATGGCGCGCTCGGTCCAGAGCGCGCGGGCCCGCGCCAGGTCATCGGGCGTGTTGAGGTTCATGAAGGCCCGGGCGGGGTCCTCGAACCGGGCGACCGTCGCGGCGTCGACCCGCAGGACGCGGACGTCGTCGAAGAAGCCGGTGACCTTGAGCTGACCGGCCGCGAGGCGCCGGGCCATCGCGGGCAGGCACGCTCTGCCGTAGACGGCGTGGAGGGTCTGGAGCTCGCCCGCCGCCTCCGGGACGACCACGTCGGCCTCGGCGGCCCGCCCCGCCAGGTAGCCGATGAACGGACCCGACAGAAACGGCATGTCGCACGCGACGCAGAGGGCCGCGTCGCCCCGCACCGCCTGGAGCCCCGTGTAGATGCCGCCGAGGGATCCACCGTCCGGGAACAGATCACCGACCATGGGGAGGCCGAGGAACGCGTACAGCTCGGGCGAGTTCGTGACGATCAGACAGTCTGGCAGTACAGCCGTCAGCGTCTCCACGATGTGCTGGATGAGCGGCCGTTCGTCGAAGGGCAGCAGGGCTTTCGGTGACCCGCCCATCCGGCGGCTCCGGCCACCGGCCAGGACGACGCCGCTCACGTGAGGCATCGAAACTCCGGACCCTTCGTATGATAACACGCGCCGCGCGGCCGGCCCCTGCATCCGCCGCGGCTTCTCACGCGAGCTCCTCCGCCGCGAGCGGGACCGCACCCGGGCGCAGGAGCCGGGGCGAGTCGCCGGTCAGGTCCAGGACCGTCGAGGCGGGGCCGCCCGGCGTCCCCCCGCCGTCGAGCACGAGGTCCACCCGCTCGCCGAGCGCGGCGAGCACCTCGGCGGCGGTCCGCGGGCTCGGGGCGGTGTAGAGGTTCGCGCTCGGCGCGGTGATCGGCAGCGCCGCCGCGCTCACGAGCGCGCGGGCCACGGGGTGCCCGGGGATCCGCACCCCGATCGTGCCGGTGCCGGCGGTCAGCGCCGGCGGCAGGCCTGGCCGGGCCGGCAGGACCAGCGTGAGGGGCCCCGGCCAGTGCCGCGCGATCAGCCCCCGGGCGCGCGCCGGTAGCTCGCGCACGACCTCGAGGGCCATCGCCAGGGAGTCCACGAGGACGAGGAGGGGCTTGTCGGCCGGGCGTCCCTTGGCCTGGAAGACCCGGGCGACGGCGGCCGGATCGAGCGCGTTGGCGCCGAGCCCGTAGAACGTCTCCGTCGGGAAGGCGACGAGCCCCCCCGCGCGGAGGACCCGGGCCGCGGCCTCGAGCGTCGGCGCGGCGGGCCGCTCCGGGTCCACGCCCAGCGTCCGGGCGCCGGCCGCCGCGGCGCCCATCAGCGCGCCGCCGCCGCCTGGCCGATGCTCACGCGCCCCCGCCCTTCGGCCGTGCCGCGTCCTCCACCTTGCGCGCCCGCGCCTCCACCTCCCGCGCCAGCCCGGCGCGGTGCTCGGCGACGCGCCGCGCCAGGTCCGGGTCGCTCGAGCCGAGGATCTGGGCCGCGAAGATGCCCGCGTTCGCAGCGCCGGGCTTGCCGATGGCCATGGTCGCGACCGGCACGCCCTTCGGCATCTGCGCCATCGAGAGCAGCGAGTCGAGGCCGTTGAGCACGGAAGGGATGGGGACGCCGATCACCGGGAGCGTCGTCTCCGAGGCGACGAAGCCGGGGAGCGCCGCCGCCCCGCCCGCGCCCGCGATGAACACGCCGACCCCGCGCCCCATCGCCTCGTGGACCCAGCGGCGCGTGCGCTCGGGGGTCCGGTGCGCCGACGCGACCGTCAGCTCGTAGGACACGCCCAGCGCGTCCAGCACCCGCGTGGCCTCTTCCAGCACCTCGAGGTCCGAGTCGCTGCCCATGACGATCCCGACGCGCGCCGTCCCGGCGCCCCGCGCCGTCACCGTCCGCTCCGCGCGCGGGCGAGCGCCCGGCGCCCGATGTCGCGGCGGACCTGCGCCCCGTCGAAGTGGATCGCCGCCACCGCGGCGTACGCCGCCGCGATCGCGGCCGCGAGGTCGGGGCCGAGCGCGGTGACGCCGAGGACGCGACCGCCGGCGGTGACGAGCCCGCCGTCGCGGTGCGCGGTTCCCGCGTGGAAGACGGTGACGCCGGCCACCGCGGCGGCCGCGTCGAGCCCCGTGATCGCCTTGCCCGTCGCGGACTCTCCGGGATAGCCGCGCGACGCGAGCACGACGCAGACGGCGGCCTCGGGTCGCCAGGGGACGGTCGCCGGAAGCCCCTGCCCGTCGGCCACGGCCCGGCAGAGCGGCAGCAGGTCGCCGGCCAGGCGCGGGACGAGCGCCTGACACTCGGGGTCGCCGAAGCGCACGTTGTACTCGAGGACCTTCGGCCCGTCGGCCGTCAGCATGAGCCCGGCGTAGAGCACGCCGCGGTACGGGCGCCCTTCCGCCGCCATCGCGCCGACCGTGGGGCGGATGATCGTCTCGAGGATCCGGGCCTCGAGCGCGGCATCGAGGAGCGGCGGCGGAGAATACGCGCCCATTCCACCGGTGTTCGGGCCGCGGTCGTCGTCCAGCAGACGCTTGTGGTCCTGCGCCGCCCCCAGCGGACAGATCTGCTGGCCGTCCGTCAGCGCGAAGTAGGAGAGCTCCTCGCCCTCCAGGAGCTCTTCCACGACCACCCGGTCGCCGGCCGGGCCGAAGATGCGCCGCTCGAGCATGTCCCCGATCGCCCGCTGGGCCGCCGCGAAGTCGGCGCAGACGACCGCGCCCTTGCCGGCGGCCAGGCCGTCCGCCTTGACGACGGCACGGCCGCCGAGCGCGTGGACGAACTCGCGAGCCTTGCGCGGGTCGTCGAAGGCGCCGAAGCGCGCGGTCGGGATCCCGTAGCGGGCGAAGAGGCTCTTGGCGAACACCTTCGACCCCTCGAGCTCCGCCGCCGCCCGGGTGGGCCCGAAGACGCGGAGCCCGCGCTCGGTGAAGTGGTCCACGAGCCCCAGCGTCAGCGGCAGCTCGGGGCCGACGACGGTGAGGTCGATCCGCTCCCCGACCGCGAAGGCCGCGAGCTCCGCGATGGCGTCCACGGCGAGCGGCACGCAGCGGGCGACCTCCGCGATACCGGGATTCCCGGGCGCGACGTAGAGCGCGCCGAGGTGCGGGCTCTGCGCGAGCTTCCAGGCGAGCGCGTGCTCGCGGCCGCCGCCGCCGACCACCAGGACTTTCATCAAGCTTCGGAGGGGGCCTCGACGGCCCCCTCCGATTCCTCCCCTCCTCTCGGGTGGGTGGGTGGGATCGCCGGCGGAGCCGGCGCTCGGAGCGCCAGGGCGCGCCGCGCGAGGCCTCGGTGCGGTTGGCTCGATCGCTCTGACGCGCGACCCGGTGGCGAAATCACTCAGGTGGCCCGAAGGCCCGAGCCCGGGCGATCTCGGACCAGCGGCTGTCCGGGTCCAGCTCGACGTAGCGCGCCCAGTGCTGCCGGGCCACGGCCGCGTCGCCGCGCCGCTCGAGCGCGGAGGCGAGATTGAAGTGGGCGTCCGCGTAGTCCGGCCGCACCTCGAGCGCCCGCCGGTACCAGACGATCGCCGGGGCGAGCTCGGCCCGGTCGTCGTGGAGGGAGCCGAGATTGTACGCCGCCTCGGCACAGGTCGGGTCGGCCGCGAGCGCGACCTCGTAGTGCCGGCGCGCGTCGTCGTAGCGTCCCATCCGGTGGTGCAGGAGGCCGAGGTTGTTCCAGGCCGCGGCGTGTCCCGGCTCGATCGTCGTGACCCGCTGGTAGGCGTCCACGGCCCGCTCCCACTGCGCCGGGTCCCCGTCCCAGTGCGAGGCCAGCTCGAACCACCGCTCGGCCTCGCCCTCGGGCAGCGCGATCGGGCGGACCAGGCCGCGCAGCGCGGAGTCCCGCGCCGCCTCGGCCAGCTCCTTTCCCGAAAACTCCATCACGACCTGCCCGGACGGCTCGAGGAGAAGCGAGTCCTTCTCGATGAACACCTCGCCACCGCGCACCGCCACGCGAAGCTCCGCCAGGGGCGCCTCGGACTCGGGGACCAGGCGGCGGAGGGCGACGAGGGCCTTGCGGACGTGCCGGACGGTGAGGCCTTGCTCGAGCAGCGTCTTGGCGACCCGCAGGCTCACGATCTCACGGAAGCTGTACGACCCGGGGCGGTCGAGGGGACGAAGCAAGCCGACCCGGCGGAGCTGACCGGCCCGGCGGGGCGTCAGGGCCAGGAGCCGGCTGACGTCCCGGTCGGTGAAGACCCACACAGCCGGCCGCGCCTACTTGCGGGCCGCTTTCCGGGCGGGCCGCGCGGCGTCCGCCGCGGCAGCGCGCCGGGGCTTCCCCGCCGCCGTCGCGCGCAACCCGGGCTCGGCCTTGGACAAGGGCTTCTTCACCTGCTCGACCGACTGGCGGAGGGCTTCCATCAGGTTGACGACCCGCGCGGGCTCCCGCGGCGCGGGCGCCGCCGGAATCTGCTTGCCCTCGCCCTTGGCGCGGATGAGCTCCATGAGCTTCACGCGGTGCTCGTCGTGGTACTTGTCGGGCTCGAAGTCCTTGGCGAGGGCGTCGATGAACTTGACCGCCAGCTCGACCTCCGGCGCCGCGGGCTCGACGGGCCGCCACTGGGCTTCGAGCCCGCGTACCTCGTCGGCGTAGTAGAGCGTGTGGAGGAGGAGCTTTCCCGCCGCCGGGCGGATGAGCCCGTGGTACTCCCGGGCGCCCATGACGAATCGGACGACGGCGGCCTTCCCGGCCTCGTCCAGCGCCCGCAGGAGCACGTGGTACGCCCGCTCGCTCGCCTCTTGCGGAGCCACGTAATACGACCGCTCGAGGTAGATCGGGTCCACCGTGGCGGCGTCCACGAACTCGAGCACGTCGAGGGCCCGCGAGCCCTCCTGCTCGACCGCCTCGAAGTCGGCGTCGTCCATCACCACGTAGCCGTTCAGCTTGTATCCTTTGACGATCTCGGCGCGCTCGACGTCGCGCTCGCACGTCGGGCAGTGGAGCTTCTGGCGGAGCCGCGAGCCGCAGGCCGCGTGGAGCTGGTTGAAGGACACCGTCTCCGGCCGCGCCGCGACGTAGAGCTTGACGGGGATCGAGACCAAGCCGAACGTGACGACCCCCGTCCAGACAGACGCCATAGCCGACTCCTCCTCTCGGAGACTCGCGTCACCGGGCAGTCCCCCCGCCGCGCCAGGTCCGCGTCGCGGACGGAAGGGAGCACGGCGCACCCGGCAGGCCTTGCCATCATAACAACCGCCCCCCGGCGCCGCAAATTCGGTCCGCCCCCCGCCGGCGGCCGCGGTGGCCGGACCGGGGCCCCACAGCCGGGGGGCGGTCACGCGTCCGCGCGGCCGGCGGTGCGCGGGGGCGCCGCGACGGCCGAGGCGACCCGCGGCACGACGAAGCCGAAGACGATCGCGACCAGGAGGTACATCATCGTCCAGTAGGCCGACCCGGCCTGGCCGCGCACGGCCCGCCCGGAGGCGGCGAGGCCGCCCACCGCCAGCGCGTTGAGCGTGGCCGCGGCGAGCGTGAGCCGGACCGGCAGGGGGACCGCACGGCGCATCCGGAGGAAGCCCGCGACGCCGCGGAGCCCGGCCGCCGTGATCCGCCGGGCCACCAGCCAGAACCCGCCGACGGCGCCCGCGTGGAGGAGCCACGCCCAGGGCGGCACCGGGGCCACGTCGAGTCCGGCGACGACGCCGAGGTGGAGTGCCAGGCTCAGGACGAAGCCGACGACCGCGCCCGTGAGGATCAGCCGGTCGGCCGAGGCCCAGGGCCGGGACACCGTCACACCCGGGGAGGCGTCGGCGGCGGGAGCGGCCACGGGAGCGCGTCGCTCCAGCCGTCCAGGGGGTCGCGCGGCTTCCGGTCCGGGCTCGCCAGGGGCGGCGCCGAATACGGGACCGGGTCGCGCGGCGCCCGGTGGATCGGCTCGGGGCGGAGGACGTTCCGGAGCACGTGGAAACGGTTCATCAACTCGCCCATGAAGCGCCCGTTCCGGTGGTAGACGTCGGTGCCCTCCACCCAGCCGACGTAGCGGCCGTACCGGTCGTAGATATCGTCGCCGGCCAGGAAGCCCCAGTAGCTCCCGTCCCAGCGGAACAGCGGACTCGAGGGGGGGGCGGCCACGCGCGAGGCCTGGGCGGTCAATGCTTGAAGTGACGGATGCCCGTCACGACCATCGCCATGCCGTGGTCGTTCGCGGCGGCGACCACCTCGTCGTCCCGGATGGAGCCGCCCGGGTGGATGACGGCGGTCGCGCCCGCCTCCGCGACGACGTCGAGCCCGTCGCGGAAGGGAAAGAAGGCGTCCGACGCGGCGACCGCCCCGACCGTCTTGTGCCCGTGCTCGCGCGCCCGCATCACGGCCAGGCGCGCGGCATCCACGCGGCTCATCTGCCCGGCGCCCACCCCCAGCACCTGGTCGGATGACGTCAGGACGATCGCGTTCGACTTGACGTGCTTGGCGACGCGCCAGGCGAAGCGGAAGGCCTGCCACTCCGCGGCGGTCGGCTCGCGCCGGCTGACGACCGCGCAGGCCGCGGGGTCGAGATCGGCGAGGTCCGCCTCCTGGACCAGCAGCCCGCCGGGCACGCTGCGGAGCTCGGTCGGTCGCGACGGCCATCCCCGCCGATCGCAGGGAAGCTCGAGGACGCGGAGCTTCTTCTTCGTCGCGCGCAGCTCGGCGAGCGCGGCGGGCGTGAACGCGGGGGCGAAGAGGATCTCGAGGAGGATCCCCGCGAGCGCCGGCAGGAGCGGCACGTCGACGGGTCGGTTCACGCCCACGATGCCGCCGTAGATGGACACGGGGTCCGAGGCCTTGGCGCGCTCGAGGGCGGCGAGAGTGTCCGCGCCGACGGCGGCCCCGCAGGGGTTGGTGTGCTTGACGACGACGGCCGCCGGCTCCGTGAACTCGACGAGCAGCCCGAGCGCCGCGCCGAGGTCGAGGAGGTTGTTGTAGGAGAGCTCGGGCCCGTGGAGCTGGCGCGCGGCCCCGATGCCCAGGCGTGGTCCCGGCGGTCGGTACAGGGCCGCCTCCTGGTGCGGGTTTTCGCCATAGCGGAGGGCCGTCACCCGCTCGGCCTGAAGATGCAGGAGCGGGGGCAGGAGCGGCGCCGTCTCGGCCGCGGCGGCGCGGGGCGGCACGGCGTCGCGAAGCCACGCGGCGATGGCCGCGTCGTACTGCGCGGTCCGGCGGAAGGCCTCCCGGGCCAGGCGCCGCCGCGTCTCGAGGGAGAGCTCGCCCCCGCTGGCGCGGAGCTCGTCGAGGACCGGGGTGTACTGCGCCGGCTCCACGAGCACGGCGACGCCCGCGTGGTTCTTGGCGGCAGCCCGGATCATGGCCGGCCCGCCGACGTCGATCTGCTCGACGACCTCCTCGACGCCGGCCCCGGCCCGCGCCGCCGTCTGCTCGAACGGGTAGAGGTTCACCACCACGAGGTCGATCGGCTGGATCCCGTGGTGGGCGAGCTGACGCATGTGCTCGGGGACGGTCCGTTGCGCGAGGATGCCCCCGTGGATCGCCGGGTGGAGCGTCTTGACCCGCCCGTCGAGCATCTCCGGAAAGCCGGTCAGCTCGGCCACCTCACGGACCGACAGCCCGGCCTCGCTCAGCGCGCGGGCCGTGCCGCCCGTGGAGAGGAGCTCGACGCCGAGCGCCGCGAGGCCGCGCGCCAGCTCCACGAGCCCGGTCTTGTCGGAGACCGAGAGGAGCGCCCGCCGGACCCGGCTCACCGGGCGCCTCCGGATCGGTGCTCGGCTCCGGGTCCGGGCACGGGACCGGACCGCCTCACGAGTCGTCCCGGATGCGCACCCGCCGCCCGACGACGTCGAGCCGCCCTTCGGCGTAGAGCCGGATCGCCTCGGGATAGAGCCGGTGCTCTTCGACCAGGATGCGGGCCGCGAGGGTCTCCTCGGTGTCGTCATCGCGCACCGGCACCGCGGCCTGGCAGACGATGGGCCCCGTGTCCAGGCCCTCGTCCACGAAATGGACCGTGACGCCGGAGACCTTCACGCCGTGCTCGACGGCCTGGCGCTGGGCATGGAGGCCGGGGAACGCCGGGAGGAGCGCGGGGTGCACGTTCAGGATGCGTCCGCGGTAGGCGGCGATGAACGCGGGAGAGAGCAGGCGCATGTACCCGGCGAGGCAGACCAGCTCGACGCCGTGCTCGGCGAGGACCGCCGCGACCGCGCGGTCGTACGCGACGCGGTCGGGACAGGCGTGGGGATCGAGGTGCACGGCCTTGACGCCGGCCGTCCGGGCGCGGTCCAGGGCGCGGGCCCCGGGCCGATCGCTCACCACCACGGCCACGCGGGCGGGGCAGCGCCCCGCCTCGATGGCGTCCAGGATGGCCTGCAGGTTGGAGCCCCGGCCGGAGGCCAGAACCCCGAGCCCGAGCGGGACCGCGCGCATCACGGCGCCTATTCTAGCAGGCGGTCTCAGCCCACCACCCGGTCCGCCCCGTGTTCGGCCAGCGCGCGGCTGTACTTGCGAAGCATGGCTGGCCTCCTCCCGGGCGCCTCGGCGCCAGCGCTAGGCCAAGGTGACGCCCCGCGGCCCGCGCGCGATCTCCCCGATCGCCCAGCTCGCCACCCCCCGCGCCTCGAGGGCCTTGCGGGCCCGGGTCACGACCGAGGGCGGCAGGACCAGGACGAAGCCGATCCCCATGTTGAAGACCCGGAACATCTCCGCGTCGGCGATGCGCCCGCCCTTGCGGAGGACGTCGAAGATCGGCGGCACGGGCCACGTGCCGCGTCGGATCACGGCCCGACTCCCCGGTGGCAGCACACGCGGCACGTTGCCCGTCAGCCCGCCGCCCGTGATGTGCGCCATGGCGTGCACGGGGACGCCGGCCCGCAGGAGCGCGAGCACGGGGCGGACGTAGATGCGGGTGGGCGTGAGGAGGACCTCCCCGAGCGGCTGCCCGAGTTCGGGAAGGCGGTCCGCCACCCGATAGCCCAGTCGCTCGAAGACGACCTTGCGGGCCAGCGAGTATCCGTTCGAGTGGAGTCCCGTCGAGGCGAGCCCGAGGACCACGTCTCCCGGCCGCACGGCCCGGCCGTCGATCAGCTTCCGGCGCTCGACCAGCCCGACCGCGAACCCGGCCAGGTCGTACTCGCCCGGGGCGTACAGGTCGGGCAGCTCCGCCGTTTCTCCGCCGATGAGCGCGCAGCCGGCCTCGCGGCAGCCGGCCGCCACCCCGCGGACCAGCGCCTCGACGACGGTGGGGTCCAGGCGACCGATCCCGATGTAGTCGAGGAAGAAGAGCGACTCCGCGCCGTGGACCAGGAGGTCGTTCACGCTCATGGCCACGCAGTCGATCCCGACGGTGTCGTGGCGCCCGGTGAGGCAGGCGATCTTGACCTTGGAGCCGACGCCGTCGGCGGAGGCGGCGAAGACCGGGTCGCGGTGCCGCGAGGGAAGCCGGAAGAAGCCGGCGAAGGCCCCGATGTCGCCCAGGACCTCCGGCCGATAGGTCCGGCGGGCGAGCGGCGCCAGCCGGCGGACGGCCTCGTCGCCGGCGTGGATGTCCACGCCCGAGGCCCGGTAGGTGAGCCGAGCGGCGCGCGGGCCGCGGCCGGCTCGAGGCGCCCTCGCGGTGGGGCGCGGGCGCAGGCTCACTGGCCGTCGAACAGGGCGAGCTGCGCCGTATTCTCCTGGGGGAACCCGACCTCGTACCGGCCGGTGAAGCAGGCGTGGCAGAAGCGTCCCTCGTCCCCCCCCACCGCCTTGAGCATCCCCTCGAGCGAGAGGTAGCCGAGCGAGTCCGCGTCGAGGTAGCGCCGGATCTCCTCGACCCGGTGGCTCGACCCGATGAGCTCCTTCCGCGTGGGCGTGTCGATCCCGTAGTAGCAGGGCCATTGGATCGGCGGCGAGGAGATCCGCACGTGAACCTCGCGGGCGCCCGCCGAGCGGATCATCTTCACGATTTTGCGGCTCGTCGTCCCCCGGACGATGGAGTCGTCCACGACCACGACCCGCCGTCCCTCGAGCGTTTCCCGCATCGGGTTGAGCTTCACGCGCACGCCGAAGTGGCGGATGCCCTGGCGGGGCTCGATGAAGGTCCGGCCCACGTAGTGATTGCGGATCAGGCCGAGCTCGAAGGGGATGCCGGAGCGCTCCGCGAAGCCGAGCGCCGCGCCAAGCCCCGAGTCGGGCACGGGGACGACGACGTCGGCCTCGGCGGGGTGCTCCTCGGCCAGCCGGTGGCCGAGCACTTTCCGCACGCGGTAGACGCTCTGGCCCCACAGGGTGGAATCCGGCCGCGCGAAGTAGATGTACTCGAAGACGCACTGGAGCTGGCGCCGCGGGGGAAAGGCCTTGAGCGACCGGGGGCCCTCCCGGTCGATCAGCACCATCTCGCCCGGCTCCACGTCGCGGACGAACTCGGCCTCCAGGAGGTCGAGCGCGCAGGTCTCCGACGCCAGGAGCCAGCTCTCGCCGAGCCGGCCCAGCACCAGCGGCCGGAAGCCGTGCGGGTCGCGACACCCGATCAGCGCGTCGCGGGTGAGCACGAGGAGGGTGTACGCGCCGGTCACCTGGGAGAGCGCCTGCATCAGCGCGCGCTCCAGCGGCAGCTTCTCGGCGCGGGCCAGGAGGTGGAGGATCACCTCGGAGTCGGACGTGGACTGGAAGATCGCCCCCGCGGCCTGCAGCTCCCCGCGCAGGGCCTCCGCGTTCACGAGGTTCCCGTTGTGGGCGAGGGCGACCGGCCCGCGGGCGAAGCTCGCCGTGATCGGCTGGGCGTTCCGGAGGCTCGACGATCCGGCGGTCGAGTACCGCACGTGTCCGACCGCCACCCGTCCGGGCAGGCGCTTGAGCCGCTCCGGCGAGAAGACGTCGGCGACCCAGCCCATTCCCCGCTCGACGTGGAAGGCCGTGCCGTCGGTCGCGGCGATGCCGGCCGACTCCTGGCCGCGGTGCTGGAGCGCGTAGAGGCCGAGATAGGCGAGATTCGCCGCCTCGGGATGGTTGAACACGCCGAAGACCCCGCACTCGTCGTGGAAGTGGTCGTCGGTCGCCAGGGCGGCCAGCTGGCGCTCGCTCATGGGCCCAACCTGCGCTCGGAATGCCGCGCCAGACGTGGCCCGCAGCCGCTCACGCGGCGCCCTCCGCGGGCAGCTCCGGGAGCCCCCCCAGCAGGCGCTCGAGGGTCCCCTGGAACGCCGCCGCCATGGCGTCGAGCCCGGCCGCCACGCCGACGACGCCGCCGACCCGGATCGTCAATCGGTCGCCGCCCACGCGTCCCAGCGCGGACATGGGCACCGCCCACTCCCGCACGATCTGCTCGAAGCGCGCCCAGTCGGCCGGCGCCACCGACACGAGGATCCGCGAGGGCGCCTCCCCGAACAGGCGCTCGTCGAGCCGCTCCGCGGCGCCGAGCTGGATGTCGGCACCCAGCCGGCGGGGGCCGGTGATGCAGCACTCGGCGAGCGCGACCGCGAGCCCGCCCTCGGCGCAGTCGTGCGCCGAGCGCACGCAGCCGGCCTCGATCGCCGCGAGGCACGCCGCCTGGACCGCGCGCTCCCGCTCGAGGTCGAGCGGGGCGAGCGGCCCGGCCACGCGGCCGTGGAGCGTCGCCAGGTATTCGCTGCCGCCCAGGCTCCCCTCGGCGTCGCCGATGAGCGCCACGAGATCGCCGGGGGTCTTGAACCACTGGGTGGTCCGACGCTCCGCGTCCTGGAGCAGGCCGGCCACCCCGACCACGGGTGTGGGCAGGATCGCGCGGCCGAGCGTCTCGTTGTAAAAGGAGACGTTGCCTCCGACCACCGGCAGCGCCAGGACGCGACACGCGGCGGCGATCCCTTCGACCGCTTCCGCGAACTGCCACATGATCTCCGGCCGCTCCGGCGAGCCGAAGTTCAGACAGTCCGTCACGGCGAGCGGCCGGCCACCCGCGCACACGACGTTGCGCGCCGCTTCGGCCACGGCCAGCGCCCCGCCCAGGGCCGGATCGAGGTAGCCGTAGCGACCGTTGCCGTCCGTGGCCACGGCCACGGCCTTCCCCGTCCCCCGGAGACGCAGGACGGCGGCGTCGGAGCCCGGCAGGACGAGCGTGTTGATGCCGACCATGTGGTCGTACTGGCGCCAGATGGCCGCCTTGGACGCGATCGTCGGCGCGGCGAGCAGACGGAGGAGCACCTCCGTGGGGTCGTCCGGCTCGGGCAGGCTGCGCGGGTCGAACGCGCGCGCCCCCTCGAGCCAGGCCGGCTGCGCGCGTGGCCGGTCGTAGACCGGCGCGTCCTCGGTGAGCGCGCGCACGGGCAGCTCCGCGACGACCTCGCCGTGCATGCGAACGCGCAGGAGGCCGTCGGCCGTGACGCGGCCGATCGCCACCGCGTCGAGCTCCCACTTCGCGAAGACCCGCCGGACCTCGGCCTCGCGCCCCTGCGCGACGACGAGGAGCATCCGCTCCTGTGACTCGGAGAGCAGGATCTCGTACGGCGTCATGGCCGGCTCGCGCTGCGGGACCCGGTCCAGGAGGATCTCGACGCCCGTGCCCGCGCGCGCCGGCATCTCGGACGCGCAGCAGGCCAGGCCGGCTGCGCCCATGTCCTGGATCCCCACGACCGCGCCGGTGGCCATCGCCTCGAGGCACGCCTCGAGGAGGAGCTTCTCGGTGAACGGGTCCCCTACCTGGACCGTCGGCCGTCGCTCGCTGGAGCCCTCGTCGAAGGCTTCCGAGGCCATGGTCGCCCCGTGGATCCCGTCCCGTCCGGTCTTCGCGCCGACGTAGAGGAGGGTGTTCCCCACCCCGTCCGCGCGCGCCCGGAAGATGCGCTCCCGCGGGACGAGGCCGAGGCAGAGGACGTTCACCAGCGGATTCCGCGCGTACTCGGGGGCGAAGGCCACCTCCCCGCCGACCGTGGGGCACCCGAAGCAGTTCCCGTAGTGGGCGATGCCCGAGACGACGCCGCCGAGGAGGTAGGCGCTCACGGCGTCCGCGGGCGGACCGAAGCGGAGGGAGTCGAGCAGGGCGATCGGGCGGGCGCCCATCGTGAAGATGTCGCGCAGGATGCCCCCGACGCCCGTCGCCGCGCCCTGGAACGGCTCGATGAACGAGGGGTGGTTGTGGCTCTCGATCTTCATGGCGAGCGCGAGCCCTTCGCCGAGGTCCACGATCCCGGCGTTCTCGCCCGGGCCCTGCAGGACGTGCGGCGCCGCCGTGGGCAACCGGCGCAGGAAGATCCGCGAGGACTTGTACGAGCAGTGCTCGGACCAGAGGGCGGAAAAGAGGCCGAGCTCCGTGTAGGTCGGCTCCCGCCCGAGGAGCCGGATGATCCGATCGTACTCCTCGTGCGTGAGCCCGTGGGCCAGGGCCAGCTCGGGCGTGACCTTCGGCTCGGCCCCGGTCACGGGCATCCCCCCACCGCCCGCGCCTCAGCGACCGAGCGCGGTCCCGTCTTCGACCAGGCTCCCGACGAGAGAGTGGAAGAGCAGGAGGCCGTCAGTGCTCCCGACACTCGGCTCCGCTGCCCGCTCGGGATGGGGCATCAGGCCGACGACCGTACCCTCTTCGTTGCAGACGCCGGCGATGTTCCAGACCGAGCCGTTCGGGTTCGCCGCGGGCGTCACCTCGCCCGTCTCGGTGGCGTACCGGAACACGATCTGGTTCCGCTCGCGGAGCGTCCGGAGCAGGGCGGGGTCGACGTGATAGCGGCCCTCGCCGTGCGCGATCGGCATCTTGAGCACCTGGCCGCGCCGGAGCCCGCGGGTGAGCGGCGTCTCGGTCTGCTCGACCAGCAGCTGGGTGCTCTGACAGCGGAACTGCAGGCACTCGTTGCGCAGCAAGGTTCCGGGCAGGAGGCCCGCCTCGCAGAGGATCTGAAAGCCGTTACAGCTCCCCACGACGAGGCCGCCCCGCGCCACGAAGTCGGGGAGGGCCGACACGACGGGCGAGCGCCCGGCGATCGCCCCAGCCCGGAGATAGTCGCCGTAGGAGAAGCCGCCCGGCAGGATCAGGCAGTCGTAGCGGGAGAGATCGGTGTCCCGGTGCCACAGGTACTCGACCGGCTGGTGGAGAACCTCGGAGATGACATGGTGGAAATCCATGTCGCTCCACGTGCCCGGAAAGATGACGACCCCGAATCTCATGAAGCCTCCTCCCCACAGGGTGTGCGCGCTATCGCCTCCTTCGCTCTCGCCCCGCGGCTGATTCTACTACGTGCCGGTCCCGGACACAAGCCGACCGGCCGGCCGATCGGGCTAGAGCGCGAAGCCCATGCGGGCCGTCGAGGCCATCAGCGCGGCCGGCAGCACGGGGGGCACGAGGCGGAGCTTCCGCATGCTGGCGCGCCAGCGTCATCCGCCGGTGCCGGGCCCCTCCTCGATGTGGCAGGCGTACTCCTCGACGACGGGGTTCGCGAGCAGGCGCCGGCACATCTCCTCGCACCGTGCCTTCGCGCGCACGCGGTCCGTCTCGTCGAGCGTCAGCTCGAGGATCCTGCCGACCCGAAGGTCCCGCACCTCCGGGAAGCCGAGACCTTCCAGGGCCTTCCGGATCGTCGCCCCCTGCGGGTCCAGGACGCCCGACCGAAGCCTCACGAAGATTCGCGCCTTCATCTGCCTCTCGCGCGCCCGCTCCGAGCTAGAGGCCGAGGCGACGAAAGACGGCGTCGACGTGCCGGAGGTACCAGGCCGGGTCGAAGCAGGCCTTCAGCGCCTCCGGCCCGAGCCGGCCGGTCACGTCGGGGTCCTCCTCCAGACATTCCAGGAAGGGCCGCCGCTCGCGCCAGGCGCGCATGGCAGCCCGCTGGACCAGCTCGTACGCCGCCTGCCGCGGCAGGCCGGCCTCGGTGAGGGCGAGCAGCACGCGCTGCGAGTAGATGAGCCCGTAGGAGCGTTCCAGGTTCTCGCGCATGCGCTCGGGCGCCACGACCAGGTCGTCCAGGATCCGCACCATCTGACCCAGCATGTAGTCGAGCAGGATCGTCGAGTCGGGCAGGATGACGCGCTCGACCGAGGAATGGCTGATGTCCCGCTCGTGCCAGAGCGCGATGTTCTCCAGCGCCGCGCCGGCATGGGCGCGCAGCAGCCGGGCGAGCCCGGTCACCTGCTCGCAGCCGACGGGGTTGCGCTTGTGCGGCATGGCGGAAGAGCCCTTCTGGCCCTCGGCGAACGGCTCCTCGAGCTCGAGGATCTCGGTGCGCTGCAGGCTCCGGATCTCGGTGGCGATCTTCTCGAGACTGCCGCCGATGATCGCGCACGTCGCCACGAACTCCGCGTGGCGGTCCCGCTGGACGATCTGGGTCGAGATCGGCGCCGGCTCGAGCCCCAGGGCGTGGCAGACCTCCGCCTCGACTTCGGGCGGCACGTGGGCGAAGGTCCCGACGGCGCCCGAGATCTTCCCGACGCGGACCCCCTCGCGGGCGCGGACCAGTCGCTCCCGGTTGCGCCCGGCCTCGGCATACCAGACCGCCGCCTTGAGCCCGAAGGTCGTCGGCTCGGCGTGGACGCCGTGGGTCCGGCCGACCATGAGCGTGTCGCGGTGACGGAGCGCCAGCCGGCGGAGGGCGTCGGCCAGGCCATCCAGCCGCGCCAGCAGCCGATCGGCGGCCTCCACGAGCTGCAGGGCCAGCGCGGTGTCCACGACGTCCGACGAGGTGAGGCCGACGTGGACGAAGCGCGAGTCCTCGCCGATCGCCTCCTCGAGGTTCGTCAGGAACGCGATGACGTCGTGCCGGACGCGGGCCTCGATCTCCTCGATGCGGCGCGCGTCCACCCGCGCCCGGGTCCGGATGCGGGCGACGGCGTCGGCCGGGACCATGCCGCGCCGCGCGTACGCCTCGCAGACCGCCAGCTCCACGGCGAGCCACCTGGCATACTTCGCCTCCTCGCTCCAGACCGCGCCCATCTCGGGCCGGGTGTAGCGCCGGATCATGGTCAGATGTCGAGGCCGGACGGCAGGGTGCTCGGCCCCGCAGGGCCCAGCGCGACGAGCGAGAGCGGTATGCCGGCGAGGAGCTGCGCGATCACGCCTTCCACGTCGGCCGCGCTGACCGAGTCGACGGCGTTCAGGATCTGGTCGAGGGTGAAGTAGTGGCCGAAGTAGAGCTCCTGCTTGGCGATCCGGGTCATCCGACTCGGCGTGGACTCGAGCGAGAGCATGAGACTGCCCTTGAGGTGTTCCTTGGCGCGAGCCAGCTCGTCGGCCGTGACGCCCTCCCGCTTGAGCTTGCGGAGCTCCTCCAGCACGAGCGCCAGCACCTTCGGGAAGTGCGCGGGCTCGGTGCCGGCGTAGATGTAGAAGAGTCCGCAGTCCCGGAAGGCGGCGTTGCCGGAGTAGATCGAGTAGACCAGCCCCTGGCGCTCGCGGACTTCCTGGAAGAGTCGGGAGGACATGCTGCCGCCCACGATCGTGTTCAGGAGATAGAGGACGTAGCGCTCGGGCGCGTCCTGCCGCAAGCCCCGGCCGCCCATGACGAAGTGGACCTGCTCCAGCGGCTTGTCGATCAGCTCGATGCGCGGGGTGATGCTGGGCGGCTCGCCGTCGCGTCCCTGGCAGTCCCGCTGGAACTCGAGGAACCGCTTGCCCAGGAGGTCGACGAGCTGCTCGTGCTCGAGCCGACCGGCCGCCGCGATGGTGATCCGGGCCGGGCAGTACTCCTCGAGGAAGTGCGAGTGCAGCGTGGGGCGGTCGAGGCCGATGATGATCTTCTTGTCGCCGAGGATGGGCCGCCCGAGCGGGTGGCCCACCCAGACCCGCTCGGCGAACAGGTCGTGGATGAGGTCGTCCGGCGTGTCCTCCACCATCCGGAACTCCTGGAGGACCACCGTCTTCTCGCGCTCGATGTCCTCGGCGGCGAAGAGCGGGTGCAGGAGGATGTCCGACAGGAGGTCCGCGGCGAGCGGGAGGTGCTGGTCGAGCACCGTGACGTAGAAGCAGGTGTGCTCCTTCGTCGTGAAGGCGTCCATCTGGCCGCCGACCGAGTCGACGGCGCGGGCGATGTCCTCGGCGGTCCGGCTCTCGGTGCCCTTGAAGACGAGGTGCTCGATGAAGTGCGACACGCCGCTGCGGGGCAGCGGCTCGTGACGGCTCCCCGTGTCGACCCACACCCCGACGGCGACCGAGCGGACGTGGGGGATCCGCTCGCTGATGAGCCGGATCCCGTTCGGGAGCACGGTCTTCCGGTACTCGCCCTCCGCGGCGGAGCGGGTCACGGCGCGATGTCCGCGGTGCCGGTCAGCGTCGGTGCCCCCGGCCGCGGTCGCGGTCCCCGCGATCGCGATCCCGGTCGCCGCGGTCGCGGTCGGGACGCGGCCCGCGCCCGCCGTCCGACGGCGGTGGCCCCTCGCCGGGCCGCCCGGTGAGCTGCTCCTGGCCGATGCCGCCGGCCTCGGGGTCCTTCAGGGCGGCGCGCCGCGAGAGGCGGATCTTGCCGGAGGGGTCGACCTCGATGACCTTGACGAGTACCTGGTCGCCCTCGTTCAGGACGTCCTCCACGCGCCGCGTCCGCTCTTCGGCGATCTGGGAGATGTGGAGGAGACCCTCGGTCCCCGGCATGATTTCGACGAACGCGCCGAAGTCGACCACCTTCTTGACCTTCCCCAGGTGCACGCGTCCGACCTCGGCCTCCTTGACGATGCCGTTGATCATGTCGACGGCGTGCTGGACCATCTGGGGGTCGGCGCCGAAGAGCATGACGCGGCCGTCGTCCTCGATGTCCACCTTGACGCCGGTCTGCTCCTGGATCCCGCGGACCACCTTCCCGCCCGGGCCGATCACCTCGCGGATCTTCTCCGGCTTGATCTTGATCGTCACGAAGCGAGGGGCGTACGGGGAGAGCTCGGCGCGCGGCGCCGCGATGGCATCGCGCATCTTCGACAGGACGAACTGCCGCGCCTCGCGCGCCTGGCGGAGCGCCTCGGCCATGATCTCCCGCGACACGCCCGCGACCTTGATGTCCATCTGGAGCCCGGTGACGCCCTTCTCGGTCCCGGCGACCTTGAAGTCCATGTCCCCGTAGTGGTCCTCGGTCCCCATGATGTCGGTCAGGATCGCGAACCGGTCACCCTCCTTGATCAGCCCCATCGCGATACCGGCCACGGCCGTCCGGATCGGGACGCCGGCGTCCATGAGCGCGAGGCTCGCGCCGCACACGGTGGCCATGGAGGAGGACCCGTTCGACTCGAGGATGTCCGAGACGATGCGGATCGTGTAGGGAAACTCCTCCTTGGAGGGCAGGACCGGCTGGATGGAGCGCTCGGCGAGCGCCCCGTGACCGATCTCGCGCCGGCCCGGGCTGCCGAAGCGCCGGATCTCGCCGACACTGAACGAGGGGAAGTTGTAGTGGAGCATGAAGGGTTTGAAGGACTCCCCCTCCAGCGCCTCGATCTTCTGCTCGTCCGACTTGGTCCCGAGCGTCGCGGCGACCAGGGCCTGGGTCTCGCCGCGGGTGAACAGCGCGGAGCCGTGTGTCCGCGGCAGGAAGGAGACCTCGGCCG